>CAMLDH010000198.1 GCA_946478765.1 uncultured Oxalobacteraceae bacterium
CGGCGGTGCGGGTTTGCACGCGCTGCTCCAGGGTTTCGAGAGAGTGCCGCAATTCAGCAATCATCACGTTGAAGGCCGAACTCAACTCGCCGATTTCATCTGGCGCCTCGATGGCAATGGGGTGTAGTTGTTCTGCTGCGATCCGGTTGTCCTCCGGCTGTTCGCTTTGCGGGCGGTGCCGGATGCCGATCCGTTTCACGGCATTGGTCAGTGCAACGATCGGATCGATAAACCGTCCCACCCAAAAAGTGCCGACTCCAATGCTCAGCACGAGGATCAGGCCAGCCACGGTCAGGATGGCGGTAACGGTTTGCCGGATGTTTTGCAGCGTGCTCGCGCGCGATGACGTCAAGCCCAGGATCAGGCGTGCCTGATTGTCGAACTGCCATGGCAATAAGGTTTCGTAAAACGATCCATGTTCGGTCGTGACGATTCGCTGGATGACTTGAGATGATTTTCCTGGCGCGACTGCTTGCGCCTCCTGTAACAGTTCTTTGGGCGTCAGGTTGGCCTCGGTCAGCCGTAGTTGACGACTGCCGTCCGGTGAGAAGAGAACCGGCCACTTGCCTGTTTTTGCAGCAAGATCTTCCAGGAGGGCTCGGTCGATTCGCTTGCTGAAGACCAGAACGGCAAGTGTCGCCCGTCGTCCTTTGGAATCGTCTTTGCCCTGGCTTTGCACCGGATCCACCATTGTGAGATCGGAAACGAGCTGAAAACCCGGTTGGGGGAACCACTCGCTCCATCGCAATTCGGCCAATAATTTTTCGACGGTGCCTTGTAACGGGATGGCAATCTCGATGGAAGCGAAGTCAGGGGAGGGGAAAGCAAAGGATACGGTTGACTGTTTTACTTCGCCAATAGTGTGCGCGATAGTAGGCGGCGGCCGTCCATCTGGCCAAGCAGGCCAGTGTTGAAAGTCGAGGTCACCTCCTGCATGGGTTGCTGCTATGACCCACCCCGGAGGGGCGCTGCCACGGCGAATCATCATTCCCGCTTCGGAATCGGAAACATAATGACTTAGCTTGCCCCCGGTATAGGTCGCGATACTCGAAAAACCGCCTGTGTGTAATATGAGATGCAAGCGATTGAGGGAGACGGCTTTGTTATAGGACAAGGTTCCCGTGATCTCCTTCATGGTATTTTTTTGATGACTTGCGACCTCGGCAGCGAATTCGAGGGTGAGCACTTCGGCCAACTGGTTCAAGAGCAGGGTGTCCTTGCCTGCGGAAAGAGCCGCACCCTTTAAGCGCAGGGTCAAGGCTTGCAAATCGTTCTGCCAGGCCAGCAGATCGCGGCTTAAGGCGGAAAACGCCGACTCTTGATTTTGCTGGTTCGTGTAGTAAGAAGCGAGCAGCGCATTCAGTGAGGTAGTCAGCGCTAATACTCCCACCAGTACAATCAGAATTTTTTGCTTAATGCCAAAATTCATGGTGCTGTCCTGAGAGATATGAGCATCGTGGGATGTATCACGGATACGGATAACCCCGGTTTTTAGCGATAGTTCCGTCGATGATGTCGACAGCTTTGCTGAGCTCGGATTGCACATCGCCTCCGGCCATGATGTTGTAGACTGCCTCTGCAAAGGCTTGGCTGATCGTGTCGTAAGCAGGCATTACGGGACGGGGCGTCCCGCCTATCGAGAGTTGTTGCACAAAAAGTTTCAATGGACCGCGAGGGCCATATAGCGGCGATTGCGCCAAGGCCGACCGACGGGCGGGTATGGCATTGTTGATATTCGTCATGCGCACGATTTCCTTGGGCGATAGCAGATGGGCGAGAAACGCCCAAGCGCCAGCGGGAGCATGGCAAGAGCTGGAAATGCCCCAGCCCCACGATCCCATACCGGTTTTGATGCCCCGCCCAAAGTCCGGCAAAGGCATCAATACCAAGTCTTTGCCTAGCGCTTTGTGGTAGGACTGGTACCCCCAGTGTCCCGTCCAGGAGAGGGCAATTTTGCCTTTCTCAAAATCATCTGGCCGGTCGAAAACCACTTTGGTCCAACCTTTATCGATCCAGTGTTGAAAGTGCTTCATCGCTGCAACCGACTGCGGCCCGTCGAGTATTCCCTTGGCGCTGCGGTATGTTCGGCGATCGATCAAATCGCCGCCGAAGCTCTGCACGATTGGCGCATAGGCATAGGAATAAAATTCACCCCCCCTGCTGAAGAAGGAAAAGCTGATCGCATAGTCTACTTCCTTCAAGGCAGTCAGCTTGGACAAGGCATCTTCGAATTCCGCCAAGCGCCAAGGGGATTGCAGGGTGGGAATGCGTACACCGGCTGCACGCAGATAGCGACGATTACCCCATAACCCAACTCCGGAGTCGAATTGACCCAGGCTATAGAGCTGCCCCTGGTAGGTTCCTTGCGCTACGATCGATGGCAGGAAGTCGTTCAGCAATTCCGGGGTGACAAATTGATCGATGGGCTTTAAATACCTGGGCCATGCGAATTCGGCCAGTTGCGGGCCATCGAAATCCAAGAGGCATGGCAGGGTACCGGTAGCCGCTTCACGGTGTACCCAGTTTTTATAGTTTCTGCGAAGAGATGAAATGACCTCAACTCTGTACGTATGCTGCTGGCGGTTGAATATTTCCGCAGCCTTTCTGAGCATCGCGAACTCAGGAGAGTTGGCGTCTTCATGCGTCCAGACATTGATGGGTTTGAGTGCAATTCCTGCGGCCGGTTTGGGAGGCTCTGCAAGGCGCGATGCGACAGAGCCTCCGCTTGGCGAGACAACCTGACCACCGCTCGCATTGACGACATGCGAGATGAGAAGAGCAACGGCCAACAAAATGCTGCTTAAGCTGCTTAAGCGCCACCGCTTATGTATGAGAGAACTTTTTAAATTCCCTTGTCGAGGCACGTTTAGGGAAGCGGTGGACTTGCATTCCGTCATGGTAGTTGCTGCACAGAGATGCAAATAGCTACTTTATTTATTAGATACTGATGTTGCGCATCCCGCCGGATGCAACCACTACATGTAGTAGCCAACTGTCGCAAATCGCCATGATATTTGACATGCGGACATGCGAATTATTACTCCAAGCTCATTGGAGTCTGTTCGCGGCAATAAGTTGTGTGTTGGCTGCCGCTACTCAAGTTACTCAATACAATGCATGTGTTTTTGAAGCCCATCACCAGCTATAAGTCAGGCTCATACGAATCGCCCGGCCAAAAATCGGGCGCGCATAAATCGCAGTGCCCGTTCCTTGACCCACGAAGGTATCCGTTCGCGGATTCCCTTCCGTCAGTCCGATCTCATTCGTCAGATTCGAGCCCATGAGTTGAAAGCGCAAGTTCCTGCTCACGTCGACAATGACTCCAGCATCCAGCGTCGTATAGGCAGGCAGTGCCGTTGAGTTGTTGCTGTCTACATACTTCTTTGATTGATGCGCAATCGTGGCGTAGGCTTTTCCTGGATAACCATAAGCGGTGAAGTTAAGGGTAGGGGTAATGCTGGCAATAACTTTCGAAAGGCGTCGGACCTGATTGCCTTCCACGCCTGCAATCGGCTGGCCGGTACCCAATACAGAGATATTCTTGTACTTGGGATTTTGAAGCGTCACGTTGCCGAAGAGTTCGAACCTGGGATGCGGGCGCCAGCTGCCTTCCAACTCGACACCGTAGTTTTGCGTCTGGGAGATGAAGTTCGTGGTCACCAGAGCGCCGCTGGCATCTGGAGCGAGCGTCGAATCCAGCAGCGGATCAAAGCGGTTCCAGAATGCCGTCACAAAAGCGGAGAAGTCGTGATACCGGTGCTTGGTTCCAATTTCGATTTCCTTCACTTTCGAATTAGCGGCTGGAGGCTGTGTTTCACCGGTATAAATATCGCTAAGCGACGGTGTACGGAAGGAGGAGGTATATCTTGCAAAGACGCCGAATTGATTGGATAAATCATGATTGATGCCCACGGTCCAGGCAGTTCCGGTCAGGGTTTCCGATCTGTTCTGGATAATGCCTGACGGTCCGCCGACGTTGTCATCAGCAAGCGTCTGCGGGTTTCCCAAGTTCTGGGTGGTGTGACCGAGGGCGTAGCCACGCTGACGGGTCCTCTGGTGTCGCAGACCGGCATCGAGCCTTATGCGGTCAGTCAGCTTCCATTCGTCGGCAGCATAAAGCGCCCAGAGCCGCCCCTCGACACGGCCTCCGACATCGGTGTTGTCGCCATAGCTCAAAAATCCGTTCTCCGTGACCGAGCCCACCACATTGCCTGCGCTATCGAGTGCCAGCATATCCAGCGCCCGAGGACGGCTCCTGGTCTCCAGCAGTATCGTGTTGAAAAGACGCGACTGCCTGAATGTGTAATCGCTGAAATAAATGCCGCCGGTGACTTCGTGGCTGCCCTGGCCGATGCCGGACAAGCTCTTCGTCAGACGAAAATCGTTCACGACGTTCGATATATGGCTGTCCACGCTCCACCATCCGCCCCGCGTGACCAAACCTTGCGTGGTTGCAGGATCGAAGGGTATGCGCGCGCCGCTCGGGCCCCGCGAATTCGCCAGCGCGTAGGCAAGGCGGGTGACGCCTGGGCCGAATCCGGCCTGCGCCCTGCTGAGCTGGCCTGCCGAAAAGGCAGCCGCATCGTCCGGAGGCGTGAGAGAAAACAGGGAGTTGAATTTCACGCTCCCGGTGGTGTATCGCGCCTTGTCCGAGAGGGTCCAGCCATCGTCTAACTTCCGGTCAATGCTGCCGCCTACCATGGTGATCTTCGAATGGATGCCTTCCGAGAGATCTTCATTGACCGTCGTGCCACCGGGCGTGCCGTTAAGAGTGCGCAGGCGCGCCTGCTGGAAGTCGCTCGATGTGAGTGTGCCTTCTCTCGGATCGATCAGGCTCGACAGCGACACCGACGGATTGCGCGGATCGTCTAGGGGAATGGGCAGGTAGAAGGCAGTTCTATCGTCGAGTCGATTGGCGTAGAGCGTGACTCCACCACCAGGAATGAGGCGGGTGACATTGATGCGGAACTGTCCGCCCTGGTCGGCGTTGAACCCGGTTGGCCGCAGGCCGTCGTCGATGCGGTAAAAGCCTCCCATGCTGACCAGCAGATCGTTGGCGACTGGTCCGGACCATTGCCCATCGAGTCGGACCAGTCCGTAATCGCCCCAAGTCGCGCGCACGCTTCCTTGTGGCTCCTTGGTTCCCTTTTTCGAGATAAGGTTGATGGTGGCCCCCGGCGCATTCGATGTATAAATCGGAGAGGTGCCGCCGCGCACTGCTTCGACGCGGTCGGTCATCAAGTCGACGCGGGTCAATTCGTCGGCGTTGAGAAACGCCTCTTGCGCTTCCTGGAAAACGGGCAGGCCATCCTGGAGAATCGGTATGAACAGGAAGTTTCCAATAGGGAGGCCACGCACGTTCACGTTATTGCCACCCTCTCCGCCGGATGGTTCGGTGCCGAAACCGGCCAGCTTGCTGAACAGATCCACTGTGCTGAGCGGTGCGAAGACCTCGATCTGTTGTTCCGATATCGTGGAGTTTGCATAGGCCGTATCGAATCTGCGGCGTGGAAGGGACGTTCCGGTCACGACGATTGTTTCCGCTGGAGAAACAGCGCCATTCTGACCGACGCCGGCTGTCCCTTGTTCAACATTCGTTGGCTTGGTTTTTGTTTCGTTCCCAAGGGGGCTCTCCACGGTTTCCTGAGCGTTTGCGATGCCGAATTGCAGCATCGTCACCGACATCGCAACCATGATTGGATGCTTTTTGATAATGGCGCTGTTTCGCATGGCTTATTCTCCATATCTGTAGACTTACGCACGGATCGTTCCTGACCCCCAGGCGATGCCTCAATCGATGGACAAGCATGTCGATCGAGAGGCCGTTTTGTCTCGCTCAATCACGTCTCTTTCATCATTAATTCATTCGTGATTCAGTATCATGAGATTTATCAATTCCCCACCGCCTGACACATTCTCTGGCTTGACTGACTACTAGCCCGGCAGGCTTCTAAAATCCCAAGTGGCATGAAAAGCTTTTTTAGCTTGCGGAATCATTAGCTGGCGCGGCGTTCCTACTGGAACAGTTTTTGGATGGACGGTGTGGATTTCGCCTATCAACAGAAGATGCCGACGAAACACTTTGGCATCTTCATTTTCGTTATTTTTCTACATGCGATAGCCATCTATGCTCTCGCGCTCCGGCTTGCACGCGAGGTGGTCGAAGTGGTTCGCCAACCTGTCGAAGTAAGACTCATCACGGAGATGCCGCTCATGCTGTGCGAGCCTGCGTTTTCTCGTTCAAGAAGCGTTGTTACGCAGTTGCGACTTGGCCTCGGCGACCGATTCTCGAATCGGTCGGATTGGCCGTACTTCGACGCAGCCTACGCGTGCCGGCGGAATTTTCGAGGCAACCTGGATCGCTTCATTCAAGTCTCTCGCCTCGATCATGTAGAAGCCGGCAAGCTGCTCCTTGGTCTCAGCGAACGGACCGTCCGTGATGGACAGCTTGCCGTTGCGCATGCGCACGGTGGTGGCCGTCTGCACACTGACTGCAGCGATTCCGAGGCGAGACAGTACACGCTCTTGCGGATCTCCGTGTCGTAGGCCACGCAATCTTCGTCGGGCAGTTCGTCCAGCCTCTTCTCATCGAGATACACCAGGCACAAATACTTCATAAAGGCAACGGCAACCTTGCGATCATGCCGATCCGCTAGGGAGCGCTGCCAAAATCCGGCTTGATATTCTGATTGTGCCGGAACAGGTTATGCGGATCGTACTTGTTCTTCACCTGCACCAGCCGCTGGTAGTTCGGCCCATATGCGGCGTTGATGCGTCCCGCCTCATCCTGCGTCAGGAAATTGACATACACGCTGCTGTCGGCGAACGGCGCCGATGCGTTGAAGAAATTCCGCGCCCAGCTTATGCATTTGTCGTCTTCGGCCGGATCGGTCCAACGGGTGTGCACGTTCATCACATACAGCGCGTCGCGGTGCGGGTAGGCGGTGGCATCGGGAGCGGCGCGGCTGGCTTGGCCGCCAACCAGGCCCAGGAAGATTTCGCATTGCGGAGATGGCAGATCGCGGGCGTACTGGGCCACGATATCGATTGCGTCGTTACTGAGTTTGCTGAAGTTGTGCGACTTCCAATAGTTGCGCGCACCCGGCGCCAACAGCGGATCGAAGGCCTGCTGCCATGCCTTGTACGGCATGGGGCCGATGTGCTCGCCGAGCGCTTGGCCGAAGCCGCGCAATGGCGCGATCAGGCGCATGCCATCA
>CAMLDH010000199.1 GCA_946478765.1 uncultured Oxalobacteraceae bacterium
GCGCACGCAAAGGCAAGGCACTGGAATCGAGGCTGAAGCCTGTTGCGCTGACAGCAGCCACTCCAAAATAAATACAATAAGCATCTTTGCCGTTAAATCATCTCGCTGTGTTAACGCATTGCGAGATGGTGTGATACCGACTTTGCGTGGATGACGTTTTTTCAAATACATATCTGCGGTCAAACAGGTTCGGACCGGCACCTGAACTAAATCGCAACTCCTGTCTCTGCCTGCCCGATCAGCGTCAGGACAGTCAAGCAATCAGCATTGATATTGTCGGTTAGCGTAGTCAAATGAGCGGGTGTCAGTTCAGCATTTTTCGCTGCCTGATACCCAACGGAATACAGCGCCCAATCAAGCCGATTCTGGAAAAAATCTTTTCCATCAATACCGTCCTGAACCCCTAACGCCGCGTTGGTCATGTTAACCACCAATTGGCCGCGTGATTTTGCTCCCAATTCCTGCATCCAATAGTTCAGACCGTCGGTATCAGGCACCCGATTGAAAACGTTCTGATAGATGGCAGTGACAAACTGTTCTGGCGTCATGCTTGCTGGGTAGAGCGCCTTCACACTATCCAGCGAAAAAATAATGTCTGCGGCCACATCTATACCCTTGGAGGTCTTTTCCTGTAACCAGTAGTTGTAGCCCCCTGTTTCCGGTGCCCGGCGAAATGCCGCAACATATATTTGGGCCAACAATGTATCGGTATTACCGAATGTCGATTGAGATGACATAGCGACAGTCTGGTCGGCGAACTTGATCTGTTCAATATCCCTGCAAATGGAAATATCACCACTGTCATCGCGTACTATGCACGCGCTACCTCTGAGTTTGAGCAGATGAGCTTGAGAAGCATTGACGCTCAATTGAAGCGTATCCGTCCCCGTTCCACCGTAAATGACATCCTGTTCGAACAAGCCGAGGAACGTGTCATCCCCTGCTCCGCCGTTGAGGATATCGTTACCGGCGCCACCATCTATCGTGTCGTTTCCCGCCAAACCCGAGATTTGATTTGCGGCAGAAGTGCCAACGATATAATCGTTTCCTACACCTCCAATCGCGTTCTCGATCGCGGTACCAAAATTGACGGTGATCTGGCCGACGGACGAAATGAGAGATGATTTCGAACCTATGTATCCCCAGTATCCTGGCTCCAGATACAGTGTGATCGCTTGTGCAAGACTGGTGCCATCGATGGTGTCGTTGCCTCCCCCGTCCCACACAAAATTTTGACTGTCCGCACGAAGCAGATAAGTATCGTTGGTTTTTTGAACGGTACTTGGTCCGTACAAATACTGGAGCGCCGCGATATCCAACGGCGAATAGCGCAAATGATAATCGGCAGAACGGTCGGTATAGCTCATCACCGTCCATTGCGTGCTGTCTTCGGCAGTTGGAAGAAACGGTCCTTCGCCGATATCCCCGTCTGCATCCAAATGTCCGAACGGATGCTTGAGTCCGAGCGCATGTCCCAGTTCGTGGATCAGGGTCAAGGCTGAATAGTCGCCATCCGCCGGCGTCAGGTTTCTTGCATCATTGCCGTCGTAATCCAGGAACAGATCGCTGCCCGCCGCCCCGGAGTTGGGATAATACGCATAACCGGCCGAGGAATCCTGCAAGTTGTCGGCAAAAACAATGGTGTTTGCCGCACTTGCGTCGGTAGTCTCGACAAACTTTACATCAATCACGCTTGCGATATAGGCCAACGCAAGTTGGACAAAGGCTTTTTGTTGCTGATTGAAGGGCATGAAACCATGCGCATCCTCAGTTGCGAAATGTGCAGGCGCTACTGTCGGAAAGCAATAATGGAAAGTTTTGCTATTCCCTAGCAATGCCAGATCTTGCGGAGCATTATCCGGCAGCAACGCATCAATCCAGTACGGCAGCTTCTCCACCCCTGCAGCCCAGATCCAATTCTCGACGCTCAAACTGGTTTTGTAGAAATTAGCGTAAATCAATCCACTGTCCGTACCGATGCTATCGTAGAGGTAGGCATTTCGGTCCCGAATGACATACGAGTCGTTGCCGCTCCCGCCATACAAGACGTCATATCCGGTTCCGCCATCCAGGATGTCATTTCCATCTTCGCCATACAGCGTATCGTTGCCGGCGCCGCCTTCCAGGAAATCATTATCGGTGCCGCCAACCAGCAGATCATTGCCGGCGCCTCCTGCAAAATGATCGGCGCCATCGCTGCCAACGGAGGTGGTCGATCTGGCATAGATGCTGTCGTTGCCGTCGCCGCCGTCGATGAAATCGTCGCCTGCATAGGCAATGGACACATCATCGCCCACGCCCAGAAAAATCTGGTCGTTGCTGCTCGTGCCATCGAGCCGGTCGTTTCCGGAAGTGCCGTTTAGCGTGGTCATTTCTGAAGCATTTTCTTGAAATGTTGAAATGCAATGCGCA
Source organism: uncultured Oxalobacteraceae bacterium (assembly GCA_946478765.1). Next base: position 2,413 of record CAMLDH010000199.1, read on the forward strand.
TCTGACCCGCAGTCCAAAATCCAGAAAGCCACAAACAGAATTGCCGGCGATCAGTAAGAATTGCGGATGAACTCATATTAATTTATTTGCCGTTAATATTACTATAGGGGAAGCCCTTGTTCCCTCCAAGTATTTCATTGGCAAAGTGTTGCTTCAGAAAATAAAAAAGGCGGCTGATCATCAATCAGTCGCCTTGAAAAACAAATAAAGAGCTTGCTGTTCTTACACTAGCAAATTGCCAACGCCGCGTTGCATGGCGTCGCCATACACGACACCTTCCATCAACGATCAAACCACTTACATTTTGGCGGTGATCAACTTGCCGAGCTTTGCCACACCTTCCCGGATTTTCTCTGGCGGTACGGTAACGAAGGACAGACGCAGCGTATTGTGCTCCGGGTTATTTGCATAGAACGGCGCACCCGGCACGAATGCGACATTTTGCGCCACCGCTTCATCCAGCAGCTTCATGGTGTCGATGTGCTTGGGCAGCGTGACCCAGATGAACATGCCGCCTTCGGGTTTGGTCCAGGTCGCAGCAGCCGGGAAGAATTCAGTCATTGCCGCCAGCATCGCCTGGCATTGGTCCGAATACAGCTTGCGGATGGTCGGGATGTGCTGGCCGAGGAAGCCATCCTTGATCGCTTCATGCACCACCATCTGCGTCAATTGCGCGGTATGCAGGTCGGCCGCCTGCTTGGCTTGCTCCAACTTGCGCACCAGCGGCACCGGCGCCACCACGTAACCGAGGCGAATGCCCGGCGTCAGCACCTTGGAGAACGAGCCCATATAGATCACGCCGCCCGGATTCATTGTCAGCATCTTCGGCAGCGGTTCGCCGCGGTAGCTCAATGCGCCATACGGATCGTCTTCAATCAGCGGCAAGCCGAGGCGTGCGCAGGTTTCGACCAGGGCGATACGGCGTTCGATGGACAATGTGCGTCCGGTCGGATTCTGAAAATTCGGTAATGCATACAACAGGCGCGCGCCCTGCCCGATCTGGCTCACTGCTTCCGGCAGCAGGCCGTGATCGTCGGTCGGCACCGATTCGAATTGCGGGCCGTATACCGAAAACGCCTGCAACGCACCGAGGTAACTCGGCGTCTCGACCAGCACCTTGCTGCCTTCATCGATCAATACTTTGCCGAGCAGGTCGAGGCCTTGCTGCGAGCCGGACACCATCAATACCTGGTCCGGCACTATCTTGGCGTCGTCGCTCGACAATGAATTCGCAATCCACTCCCGCAGCGGTGCATAGCCGTCGGTCGGGCCGTATTGCAGCGCGACCTTGCCTTGGCGCGACAGCACCGTATCGAATGCGGCGCGCATGTGCTCGACCGGGAAAGTCGCGGGCGACGGCAGGCCACCGGCAAACGAAATGATTTCCGGGCGCATCGTGATCTTCAGGATTTCACGGATCACCGAGCTCTGCAACTGCTGCGCGCGCTTGGAAAACTGCCACTGGATCTGGGTTGGATTTTCGATTTTCATTTTTTGCCTCACTCTTGCGACGTTATAAGGCTGCTTGTGGCAGTCCGTTGAAAGAACGGCATTGGGTAAATGCCGCCCGCTTGTTAATGCTTGTCACGCGACTTCTGCAATCAATTCGATTTCGACACAAGCGCCCATCGGGATTTGCGCCACACCAAATGCGGAGCGTGCATGCTTGCCTTGTTCGCCGAAAATTTCACCGAACAATTCCGATGCGCCGTTGGTGACCAGGTGCTGCTCGGTAAATTCGCCGGTCGAATTGACCAGGCTCATGACTTTCACGATGCGCTTGACGCGGTTCAGGTCGCCGCCGCAGGCTGCCTGCAAGGTCGCGATCAGGTCGATGGCGACCGCGCGCGCCGCCTGCTTGCCTTCTTCGGTCGCGATGTTCTTGCCCAATTGACCGACCCACGGCTTGCCGTCTTTTTTCGCAATATGGCCGGACAGGAAAACGGTGTTGCCGGTTTGTGCATACATCACGTAAGCCGCGGCGGGCGTGGCCACTGCCGGCAGTTCGATGTTCAAGGCGTTGAGTTTTTCGTAAAAAGACAAGATGTACTCCAAAAGATGACGCCATTCCAATCGTGCGGGAATGGCGGGTTAAACGGAATAGGCGATTTTACTTCAATCCGCCGGCTGGTCCTGCCAAATTCGCCGCCCTATCCGCGCTTGATGCTCATGCGCCGGCCGACCGCCACGACCGCAATGATCGCCAGCGCGAACAGGATGTTGCTTGCCTGAAGCGATTCGCCCAGCAGCAGAACGGCGCCGATCAGGGTCAAAAATGGTTGCAATAATTGCACCTGCCCGACCCGCGCGATACCGCCCAGCGCCAATCCTTTATACCAAAAAAAGAACCCAATAAACATCGAAAATAAAGAGACATAACCGAATCCTATCCAAGCCCGCGCCGATGCCTCGACCCCGTAATGCCAGCCTAGCCAGACCGTCACCGGCAGCAAAAGCGGCACCGACAGCACCAGCGCCCATGAAATCACCTGCTGACCGCCCATGGTCTGCGACAGCCGTCCGCCCTCCGCATAGCCCATCGCAGCCGCGATCACCGCGGCAAACAATGCCACGTCCGCCAGCTGCAACGTGCCGTCGCCCTGCCACAATGCAAAGGCGACAACCATGCCGCTACCGATCAATGCGGCGATCCAGAACCCGACCGATGGCCGCTCGCCAAAGCGCAATGCGCCGAACAATGCGGTCGCCAGCGGCAGGATGCCGACCACGATCGCGCCATGCGACGCCGGCACGTAACGCATCGCCACCGAGCTGAATACCGGGAATCCGATCACGCAGCCGAGCGCAGTAATCGCCAACGCCTTCCATTGCGTCGCATTCGGCCGCGGCGCGCGTATCCACCACAGCAGCAGGCCGGCGCCGACCGCGGCAACCACCGCCCGTCCCAACGCGATGAATACCGGATTCAATTCGGCCACCGCCATTCGCGTAAAAGGCAAGGTCAGGCTGAACATCGCGACCCCGACTGCACCAAGCCACATGCCTTTGGTTTCCTGCGTCATTGTCGCACCCATGTTTTCCCCTTTTATAACCAGATCGCCACTGCGGAATACACTGTCAGCAGCACCATCACCACGCAAAACACGCGCTGCCATTTCGGCTGCGCCAGATAACGCCGCAACGCCGCGCCGGTGCCGGCCCACACGCTGATGCAAGGTAAATTGATCGCGCAAAACACCATGCAAAACAAGGCAATCGCCAACCCGACCGGCTGCACCAAAGGCAGGAAGGCGGACGCACCGGTGATCGCCATCACCCATGCTTTCGGATTGGCGAACTGGAATATGGCGGCCCCCATGAAAGACATCGGCCTGGCGCCGGCCTGCTCATCCTGGCGAAACGCCATCTTGCGCAGTTGCCACGCCAGATACAGCAGATAGCCCGACCCCAGAATTTTCAACATGACATGGATCGCCGGCACCGCCACGACCAGGCTGCCGATGCCCGCCGCGCACAAGGCCAGCAGCACGCCGAATCCGGTCGTAATGCCCAGCATGTGCGGGATCGAGCGCATGAAGCCGAACACCAGGCCCGACGAAGTCAGCATGATATTGTTCGGCCCCGGCGTGATCGACGAAACGAATGCGAACAAGGCCAACGGTATTAGTGATTCCATTCCTACTCTCCTACTTTCCAAAAAAACATGGAGCGCACCATGCTGCGGCCGCTTGGCCAGGTCGATGACGATGACGTAACGCAGCAGCAGGTGATCATGGTTTGCTCCCTCTTGCTCGATGAGATATCCTAATCCACAAAACCAATACAGTACCAGTACACTTAACCAAATAAATCAACTCACTGTCATGGCAATATGACCAATACAGCCAAACTGCACAAAAGTACCCCGCCCCCTCTGACGCTGGCGGCCCCGCAGGTGTTGTCGCGCGACGCCGGAGAATCGCTGGTGGCGCAAATCGTGCGTTCGGTGGAGGCGCGGATCGACGACAAGCTGTTGCGCACCGGCGCGCGCATGCCGTCGATCCGGCAGTTCGCCGAGACGCACGGCGTGTCGCGCTTTACGGTGGTGGAAGCATATGACCGGCTGGTCGCGCAAGGCTTTCTCGAATCGCGCCGCGGTTCCGGTTTCTATGTGCGCGAGCGCGCGCCGATGATCGCGACCGGCGGCAATGCGCCAGCCAGCGATGCGTCGCCGAAGCCGATGGATGTGGTCTGGCTGGTGCGCAACATGTTCCGCCAGCACCCGCAACAGAAAATGCCGGGCTCGGGCTTGCTGCCAAACGACTGGCTGGATGGGGAATTGATCGCCAACGGCTTGCGCGCGATCAGCCGGCAAAACCAGAGCCTGCTGCTGCAATACGGCAGCCCGCAGGGGTTTTTGCCCTTGCGCCAGCAATTGCAGTTAAAGCTGGCCGAACTCGAAATCGCGGCGACGCCGGAACAGTTCGTCACCACTTCCGGCGTTACACAGGGGCTCGACCTGGTGGCGCGCCTGTTCACGCAGCCGGGCGACACGATCTTTGTCGACGATCCGGCATGGTTTTTGATGTTCGGTTCGTTTGCGACGCTGGGCGCGAAAGTGGTCGGCATCCCGCGTCTGCCGGACGGACCGGATATCGCGAAGCTGGCGGAATTGGCGGCGCTGCACAAGCCCAAGCTGTACGTGATCAATTCGGCGCTGCACAACCCGACCTCGACCTCGCTGTCGGCGGCCAAGGCATTCCAGGTCTTGAAAATCGCGGAACAGCATGATTTCATGATCGCCGAAGATGATATTTACTGCGACATGCATCCGGGCGCGGCAGTG
>CAMLDH010000200.1 GCA_946478765.1 uncultured Oxalobacteraceae bacterium
ATGGAAACAAGCGCGCGGCGCGTCGCCGGGCGCCATCATCGACAATTACGGCGGCAAGATGTTCCGTTCCGAATGGATCCAAGCCGGCACCCCAAGCGCGCCGCAAAACCACGGCCACGGCGCGGCAGCCGCGGACGATTCGACGCACATCATGAAGTTCATCTTCGGCTCGATGAACAAAATGGTGCCGGAACTGCATGCCAAGGCGCAGGCGAGCGGCGGAGAATTCAAGATCCCGCTGGGGAACAGTGCACATGTATTCTCGCTCATGCCGATGCAAATGAAGGAAGCGTGGCAAAGCGGTATGACGCAGGAACAGTGGCTCGAACAGAGCATCAAGCGGCCGGCGCAGCAACACGTTCAGAACGCACGCAACGCACCGCCGCTATTCAGCGTGGTACAGGAACTGGGCAAACAGCTCAATATGCATTCGAACGACGTCAACCAGATGTACCAGAATATCGCGCAAAGCGCTGGCGGCTTCCGGCGGGGCCAACAGATGTACTCGCTGGCCGCGGTGCAGCGGGAGCTGGAGACGTACTGCCGAGTTGCCGGGAATCCCCAATTGCAGGCGGACGGCGAAAATGTGCTGGGCAAAATGGCCCCCCTGCCCGCGCGGATATTTGCCGACACCAACTGGGTGGATGGCAAGGGCAATCCGACCTTCATGGGCGTCACATACAACCCCTTCTCGGACAAGATTGAAACCCAACTCATGGACAAGGATTATGGCAACAGGCAACCCGTCGCCAGCAAATGGATAGCTGACCAGTGGTACATGTCCACTCCCTTGAAGTCGCATGCAGCGCCGTCCGCATGAGCGGCGCATACACGGAGAGCAATCGATGAGCATACTCAATCTGGACAAGAGCGACGAAACGAGCGTGACGCTGGAACTGCGCGTCAGTGGCGACGACGCGCGGCAATACGTCATCGCCGACGGCAGCCAGTTCGACTCGCTGGCCGAACTGGTTGCAACGCACCCGGAACTCGGCGCGCCTGAGCACGTGGCGCTGTACTGCGAACTGTGCCTGCATTTCTTTCCCGGTCCCGGCTGTCTGCTGATCGAGGAGCCGGACGAATTCCGCGCACGCTATCAGGCCCTGCTGCAGCATGCCGACGCAAACATCGGCGACCAGCCATCGGCTGCCGATTTTGGCCCGTACGACGTGTCGGAAATCGCGGCGCCGCAAGTGATCAAGAACCAGTTCGTGTTCTATGCCGAAGGCAGTTTGTACAACGTGCCGTACCGGGTTGAAGCACCGTGGCCGGCAGGTGCGCAAGGACCTGTCAATTTCCTGCTGCTGCCGTTGCAGGAATGAGCTAAGTACCCGCGCAAAATATATTGTGAATTTCTCGTGACAGTCGTAGTGAAAGCAGAAAGGAGTAGGGTGCGCTTGCGCACCAATGCTGCGGTGGATCGCAATGGTGCGCAAGCGCACCCTACTCCTTTCTATTTTTCACGACACAAATAATTTTGCGTGATTGCTTAGCAACGGGGTGAGCATTCCAACGGAGAGAGAAACTCTGTTTTCCCTGCGCGATTTAGCCGTCGTTGCTCATATGAATGCCGATTCCGTTGTCATGTGACCCACTAGTGCCTCGGCGTAACAACCAGCTTGTCATGCGGGGTAACCGCAATCGGGTCGCTGGCCGGAAAAGTCAGTTCGATTGCCTCATCCAGCAATGCATCATCTTCGTCATCGCACTGCGCGGCTTTTTCCGATTCGGCGGATGCGGGCAATTCGGCCGTCGGATCGCTGGCCGGAAAAGTCAGCTCGATGGCTTCGTCGAGCATGGATTCTTCGCGCTGTACCGCGTCGCCGGATGAAATATTCCGGGTCTTCAAATCGCGCCAGGTCGCGTCATCCGGCGTGATGTCTTTCGGCGTTACTTCTTTCGGTGAATTGCCGTGCGAAGAAGGCAGTTGCGACGAGTGCTCCGCATCCGTCGGCGTGGATGGATGTTGGTTTGCTTGGCTTTTCGTGGCGTCTTTGTTGATCGCTGTCATCGGGTTTCTCCATGTGGTGCGTTCAGTTACAAACTGTTGTGAATGGCGGTTGCGGCAACGGCTGCATGACCATAGGCAACACTTATTTGATGCAGCCCTTTGACCACATCGCCTGCGGCATACAAACCTGCAATAGACGTTTGATAACGTTTGTCTACCAGGAGTTCGCCATTTTCATCACTTCGCGCATGCAAGCGCAGCGCCAGATCCGATCCCGCCCCTGTTCATACCGCGCGGCGTACCAGCAGATCCCGGATATTGCTGATGGCTGCGGCGGGATTCAAGCCTTTCGGACAAACATCGGTGCAATTCATGATCGTGCGGCAGCGATACAGCCGATACGCGTCTTGCACATTGTCGAGCCGTTCGCCGAGCGCTTCGTCGCGCGTATCCGCCATGAAACGATAGGCTTGCAGCAAGCCTGCCGGGCCGACGAACTTGTCCGGGTTCCACCAATAAGTCGGACACGCGGCGGAACAGCAAGCGCACAGGATGCATTCGTACAATCCATTGAGTTGCTCGCGATCATCCGGCAATTGCAGCCGCTCCTTTTCCGGCGGCGGCGTGTCGTTGATCAGGTACGGCTTGATCGAGTGGTACTGCTTCCAGAACAGCGTCAGATCGACCGCCAAGTCGCGCACCACCGGAAAGCCGGGCAAGGGACGCAGCACGATCGGCTGTTTCAATTCATCGATCCGGGTAATGCATGCCAATCCGTTCTTGCCGTTGATATTCATCCCGTCGGAACCGCACACGCCTTCACGACAGGAACGCCGATACGACAAGCTGTCGTCCAGGTCGGACTTGATGCGCGTCAGTGCATCCAGCACCATGAGTTCGTGCGGCATCAGTTCGACGTCCAGGTCCTGCATGTACGGCGCCTTGTCGGCTTCCGGGTCATAACGGTAAATCCGGAAATGGACGGTGCGATTGGCTTTGTGGCGTGTGCTCATGTTGTTCGATCTTCCCTCTTCACGTTTAACATGGGCTTATCGCATGCAGCATTCATACCCATTTCATGCAGGGAATTGCACGCTTCCGCAGACCATGATCTACAACATGAAACGATGGATCAAGTTCAAGAGGATGGAACATTTTTTCGCCACGCCGTGTCCTATTTTTACGGTTGAGAACCACCCCTTTAAAGGTCTTTGGAAGTTCAATTTTCTCTTTTCTCAATAACGAATTCTGATTTCTCTCAAATTTTTCATTATCAGACTTACTCAAAATTACCAAAGAACGGTTCCCTCCTCCTGTAAGGGGGAGGGGTGAAGCGGGGTTTCGAGCGGCATGCCGCGAGCCGCTGAACGCCCGTCTGCGTACTCGCAGACAGACCGCCCCAGCGGGGAGGGAGGGGGTAGTAGGGTCGAGGAAGAAAGGTTCTATCTCGAACGCACTACCCCCATCCCAGCCTTCCCCCTTGCAGGGGGAAGGAGCTTTCGAATAGTGCCCGCAGGTTCAGCAAATAGGCACATAAGAAACACTACTTTGTTCTACGCAAGTCGCACCTTTAAAGGGGTGTGGTTGAAAACGGCGATGCGCATACTGCCCATACGCCCTCCTTCGCAATCCAACATTCATGGATGACATGACCTGATGCAGACATTCGCCGGCCTGGACGCATTGCTTCTCGCCCGTCTCCAGTTTGCATTCACCATCAGCTTCCATATCCTTTTCCCCGCATTCACGATCGGCCTGTCCGCCTTCATTGCGACACTGGAAGTGTTGGGGCTGCGTACCGGTCGGCCGCACTATCAAGCGCTGTCCCGCTTCTGGACGAAAATTTTCGCGGTGTCGTTTGCGATGGGCGTGGTATCCGGCGTCGTGCTGTCCTACCAGTTCGGCACCAACTGGAGCCGGTTCTCGACCGTGATTGGCAACACCATCGGTCCGCTGCTCGGCTATGAAGTATTGACTGCATTTTTCCTGGAAGCGACTTTCCTCGGCATACTGCTGTTCGGTCGCAACCGGGTGCCGCCATGGCTGCATGCGTTGTCGGCGATCATCGTCGCGATCGGCACCGCGCTGTCCGGATTCTGGATTCTGGCCGCCAATAGCTGGATGCATACGCCAGACGGTTTTGAAATGCGCAATGGCATTGCGTTTCCGGTTTCCTGGTCCGCCATCATTTTCAACCCCAGCTTTCCGTATCGCTTCACGCACATGATGATCGCGGCGTATCTCACGACTTCATTGGTGGTGCTGGCGGTCGGTGCGCGCTATCTGGTGGCGCGGCGCTTTGTGCAGGAAGCGACGACCATGTTGCATATGGGCTTGGGCATGGTCGCCTTGCTGGCGCCGCTGCAATTGCTGGTGGGCGATTTGCATGGAGTGAACACGGCACAATTTCAACCGGCAAAAGTTGCCGCGATCGAAGGGCATTGGGATGGGTCGCGGCCGGCGCCGCTGGTCTTGTTTGCGTGGCCCGACAGCGCGGCGCAACGCAACCGCGCCGAGCTTGGGATTCCCAACCTGGGCAGTTTGATCGTCACGCATGATGCCAACGGTTTGTTTCCCGGATTGACCGATTTCAAACCGCAAGACCGTCCGCCGGTGCTGCCGGTATTTTTTGCGTTTCGCCTGATGGTCGGCATCGGGCTGGTGTTGATTGCGATCGGCATGATTGGCGTCCTGCTGTGGTGGCGCAAGCGGCTCACCCGCAGCGACTGGTATCTGAAACCGGTGCGCTATTGCTGGCCGCTCGGATTCATGGCGATTCTGTCCGGCTGGACCGTAACCGAGGTCGGGCGGCAACCATGGCTTGCCTACGGCATCCTGCGCACCGCCGACGCCAGCTCGCCTGTCGCCGCGGGCACGGTCGGCTTGTCGCTGCTGCTGTTCCTGCTGGTGTATTGCGTCGTCTTTGGCATGGGCATCTGGTACATCCGCCAACTGGTCGCGCGCGGACTGCCGGCCGGCGCTGTACCGCCTCCGCCGGAAGGGCTTCCGAACCGTCCCTTGTCAGCGGCCGAACCGGGGCAGGAGGAGACGCGCTGATGGACACGATCAATTACACGCTGCCGGTGATCTGGGCATTGGTGATCGGCACTGCCGTGGCGTTGTATATCGTGCTGGATGGGTTCGATCTGGGCATCGGGATACTTTTCCCGTTTTTTACGCAAGAGACGGAACGCGACCAGATGATGCATTCGATCGCGCCGTTCTGGGATGGCAATGAGACCTGGCTGGTGCTGGGCGGCGGCGGCTTGCTGGTGGCGTTTCCGGTCGCGTATGCGGTGATCATGCCGGCGCTTTATCTGCCGGTGATCGTGATGCTGCTGGCGTTGATCTTTCGCGGTGTTGCGTTCGAGTTTCGCGGCCTTGCCAAACCGCACCACCGTAAATGGGATATTGCATTTGCCGCCGGATCGACTGTCGCGGCATTTTCGCAAGGGGTGATATTGGGCGGCCTGCTGCAGGAAATCCGGGTTGAGCGCGCACAGTTTGCCGGCGGCGTACTCGATTGGCTGACGCCGTTCAGCGTGATGTGCGGCGTCGGGCTGGCGGTCGGGTATGCGCTATTGGGCGCCGCCTGGCTGATGATGAAAACCGAAGGTCCGGTCGAACAGCACGCCAGAAAGCTCGGCACGCCGCTGTTGATCGGCCTGCTCGGATTCATCGCGCTGGTCAGCCTCTGGACGCCGTTGCAGATCCCGCGCATTGCGGCGCGCTGGTTCAGCTTGCCGAATTTTTACTGGCTTTCGATCTTGCCGCTGGCGACGCTGCTGCTGGCATGGTCATGCTGGCGCGGAATTCGCAGCGGCAAATCGATGCAGCCGTTTATTTCGACCATCGGCCTGTTTCTGTCGTCCTACATCGGCCTGGCGGTGTCGAATATGCCGTACCTGGTGCCGCCGTCGATCACCATCTGGGATGCAGCGTCCGCGCCTGCGACGCAGTTATTCCTGCTGATCGGCACGGTCATTTTGCTGCCGCTGATACTCGGTTACACCGCGCTGGTGTTCTGGATATTTCGCGGAAAGAGCCAGCCGGGCGAGGGATATCACCATTGATGCTGTCCGTGATTTTTCCTTTCCCGGCAAGAGTAGATTTTTCAAACATGTGAATTTTTTACGTTGCTACCGTTAAAGGAAAAGCCATGTTACTCAAAGACAAAGTCGCCATCATTACCGGCGCTGCCAGCGGCATCGGCAAAGAGATTGCATTCGAATATGCGCGCGAAGGCGCCAAAGTGGTGATCGCGGATCTGGCGCTGGACGCTGCTGCGGCCACCGCAGATGAAATCGGCAAGGAAGGCCGCACTGCAATGGCGGTCGCGATGGATGTCACCAAGGAAGAACAAGTCGATCAAGGGGTGGCCGATACCGTGGCCGCCTATGGCGGCGTCGATATCTTGATCAGCAATGCCGGCATTCAAATCATCAGCCCGATCGTCGATCTGTCGCGCGAACAATGGAAAAAAATGCTGGCGATCCATCTCGACGGCGCGTTCTACACCACCCGCGCCTGCATGCGCGAGATGATCAAGGCCGGCAAAGGCGGAACGATCATCTACATGGGGTCGGTGCATTCGCATGAAGCCTCGCCGCTGAAGGCGCCGTACGTGACCGCCAAGCACGGCTTGCTGGGATTGGCCAAAGTGATTGCGAAAGAAGGCGCGAAGGACAATATCCGCGCCAACGTGATCTGCCCCGGCTTTGTGCGCACGCCGCTGGTGGACAAGCAAATTCCGGAACAGGCCAAGGAATTGAATATAACGGAAGACGAAGTGATCAAGAACGTGATGCTGAAGGAGACCGTCGACGCGCAATTCACGACGACCGAAGATGTTGCGCGCACCGCAATCTTCCTGGCGGCCTTCCCTTCCAATGCATTGACCGGTCAATCGATCCTGGTCAGCCATGGCTGGCATATGCAATAACCTCTACTGAGTTTTTAGGCGGTCAATGACAAAATCACGTATTGACGCATTCGCCCCCAGCCCGGCAGTCAGGGCAGGAGCATAAAAGAGAAGAGTGGATGATGGGTAGAGCGCAGCGAAATCCACCATGTGCGGCAATGAAGGTACTGATGGGTTTCGCTGCGCTCTACTCATCTGTTCTTTGCCAATATAGTCTGGGACATTGATCACTACGAGGCACACGTCGCTTGCCACCGAAACCACAACGAAAGTCTGGGACGGTGAGGAACTCGACTAGGAAGACCGGCCATTACCGATTCA
>CAMLDH010000201.1 GCA_946478765.1 uncultured Oxalobacteraceae bacterium
GCCGGCGGTACAGGCGCCGGCCAGCCCTGTTGAAACTGCATCCGCGCACGTACCGGTCCGCACGGCGCCTGTGGTTGACTCACGCTTCTGTAGCAAGCCTGAATATCCGTCGGCGTCGAGACGATTCGAAGAGATCGGCGTCGTTGTCCTGAATTTCCTGATCGATGCGGATGGACATGTAGTTCAAAGCAAGATCCAATCGTCGAGCGGATATGAAAGGCTTGACGAAGCCGCGCGGCAGGCGCTTAGTCTCTGCAGGTTCAAACCGGGCACAGTGGACGGCAAGCCCGAGAAGTCCTGGCACAAATTGAAATATGTGTGGAAACTCGACAACGAGTAGCTGTTTCGCTGCATCGCATGACATCCGGTTCTTGATCGGGAGGGCGGAGCTATGAGTCGGGAAATTATTCCTCACCATATCCTGACCACTTCTATCATCTTTTCGATTTATGTAGATACCTATGCCTTGATGCTGGTGTTGTATCCATCCACCGTACTCTTGAACAGCGGAATGCCGACGCCGCAATGCTCATGCACCAATACCTGCATATCCGCATAGAGCTGCTTGCGTTTGGCTTCATCGATCTGCACACGGAGCGGCGCCGTGGAAAAGTCTACGAGCGTCTTGCACACAAAAATTCAGACACGCCCGATGCCAACAATTTTCCATACGTTTTTAATGTCCCAACCCCAGCCCTTTCAAGGTGAACTCAACTTTCAAGGTGAACTCAATATAGGTCATTGATTCGTTTGATATTTATTTTTGCAAAGTCACAAGCCGGGACAAGCTATGGTTCGTAACTCTTTGAAAACAAAGAGGAAATCTCACACCTTGAAAGGGCTGATGTCTCAACCATAAGAAGATATTTTGATGTCGATAGGTATGGTGCCCTTAAAAGACTCGATTGCCACCAGGCTTATGCGGGCGGTCTTTTCTTTTTACCTTATCCTCGTCGTCATTGTGACCTGCACGCAGATTACCGCAGAATATATTCACACCAAGAATCTTGTCCTTGATGAGTTGGAAACGCTCAAACAAGCCTTTCAGCCCTCGTTGGAACGAGCACTTTGGGAAATGAATAATGCGCAATTACAGTCCTCGCTCACCGGGATAATGAAACTTCCAAATGTTGTGGGCATTGAAATTGAAAATTCCGATGGAAAACTTCTTGGAGAAAGAGGACGGGTTCTCCACTTGACCAACTTATCATCCGTCAACAATGCCGATAATAATCCTCGTAAGATATTTGGCACCGCTGACCTTTTCTGGAAAACATTTCAAATACAGTATCGCCGGGAAGATAGGTTATTCCCGGTCGGCATCGTCACAATTTACTCAAGCCACAAGATTGTTATCAACAAACTAAAGTTTAATGTCGCCAGCTTGCTTATTAGCGCAGTCATCAAGGTCATTGCGTTTTGGATACTTTTTCTGCTGATATCAAGATATCTTCTAGGCCAGCCTTTGGCAGAACTGACACGTGTAGCGGAACAATTGCAGCTTGATAATCTTGAAAATATCGAAATTGATATAAGAGTGAAAGGAAACACTGAATTAATAATTCTGGGAAATGCTTTTAGAGGGATGATCCAGAATCTACTTCAAACCCGTTCTGAGCTTTATAAATACAGGGAATCGCTGGAAACTAAAGTTGTGCAGCGAACCACCGAATTGATTGTGGCAAAAGAACAGGCCGAACAGGCGAATCGCTCAAAAAGCGTCTTTTTGGCGAACATGAGCCATGAACTGCGCACACCGTTGAACGGCATCCTTGGCTATGCGCAGATATTGCAACGCGACCGGACCGTCGGCGAAAAGCAGATAGCGGCGCTGAACGTGATTCAGCAAAGCGGTGAGCATCTGCTGACCTTGATCAACGATATCCTGGACTTGGCCAAGATCGAGGCAAACAAGCTGGAGCTTCACCGCACCCAGATCCACCTGCCCGAATTCCTGCGCGTCATTGCCGAGATTGTCGGCGTCAAGGCAGACCAAAAGGGGCTCGACTTCATCAGCGACATCGATCCGGATTTGCCAGTAGTGATCCAGGGCGATGAGAAGCGGCTGCGCCAGATACTGCTCAATCTGTTGTCCAATTCGGTCAAATTCACCGACTGCGGTCAGGTGACGCTGCGTGCGCGTTTTTTTCCACCCGCGCGGCTGCGCTTTGAGGTACAGGATAGCGGCGTCGGCATCGGCGAAGACCAGTTGGAAACCATCTTTGAACCTTTTGAGCAAGTGGGCGACATGCGGCGCCAGCTTGGCGGAACCGGACTTGGACTGGCCATCAGCCGCCAGTTCGTGCGGCTAATGGGCGGTGAGATTCGGGTTGAAAGTTGCATCGGCCAGGGCAGTACCTTCTGGTTTGAACTGAACGTCCAGGTGGTGGAAGGGACGGCGGCACCAGCGCCGAAATCGATGGTGATCGGCTATCAGGGCTCGCGCAGGAAGATATTGGTAGTGGACGATGTAGCGGAGAATCGGGCGGTGCTGATCGACATGTTGGGTCCGCTGGGCTTCGCGACGGCCGAGGCGGTGAACGGGTACGAGGGATTGGAACAAGCCAAAGCCGTGCATCCGGACCTGATCCTGATGGACATCGTCATGCCGAAGATGGGTGGCCTTGAAGCCATGCGGCGATTGCGCCAATTGCCCGATTTCAAGGGAATCCCTATCATCGTAATTTCCGCCAGCGCGTCCGGAGGCGACGAGGCGAGCAGCATCGCGGCCGGGGCGAATGCGTTTCTTCCAAAGCCGATCGACCTGAGCTGGCTGCTGGCACAGATTGGTGCGCTGTTAAAGCTCGAATGGATTGACGTGTTGCAGGCAGCGCCGCATGTTCCGGAACGGATAGAGGAAGGGCGGCTGGCGGTGCCGTCGGCGCAGGAAATGGAAATCCTGCATAACCTGGCCCGGTTGGGCAACATGCAGGAGATCTTGCTCTGGGCAGAGCGCCTGACCGGACTTGACGAACGCTATCGTCCTTTCGCCGACAAACTGTCGCTGTTGGCCAAGGGATACCGTTCCAAAGCTATCCTCAGTCTGGTGGAGGAATATATCAGCGTAACCGATAAGTGAGCGGCGTTCGGCGTGATTGGCGGAGATGACTGAAGCGGCGATTGTCGCAAGATGATGTCAAGTCTGCGGCGCTTCATGCACAACTACGGTGTCGCCCGTGTTTTTCTGATTGAAGATTGCATGTAACGACAGCTTGGATGCTGGTCCCCGACTGCCTGTCAAAATATGATTCCTCATGAGCCCCCCCTAAAAATTAATGTCTTAAAGACTTGTGTAATGACGTGGGTCAAGAGGGGGAACATTGTTCCACCGAGAGTAATCTCACCATGCAAACTTGGCAGTTGCCCTTTTGCTGGCCAGAGAGTCACCGTAATCGAGGTAAAGGGCATTGCAATCGCGGGGCCTCTCCAAGAATGGCGCGTTGATTGAAAAACTGTGTTGAAAAACTGTGGGATCGGATAGGTGAGATTCGCGATCGCAAGTCGCGCGAGGTGATGCCTAATTGTTCTGTGCCTTAAGTAGTCATTGCAGGGAGACGAAAATGATGAACCGGACAATCCGGCGCACGCTAATCGGGAGTGCCGTGATCCTCGGCGCTGCTTGCGCAATCGATGCGCAAGCCCAGAGCGACATAACGGTTTACGGCCGTCTGAATATCGGCGTCGTCAATTATTCAGGCTACGGCACCGGCGGACCGGCAGTCACCAAGGTAAACAATTTGTCGAGTCGCCTCGGCTTTAAGGGACGCGAAGCGCTGGGTGACGATTTGCAAGCGCTGTTCGTACTTGAAACGGGCCTCAGCGCCGACACCGGCCAAGGTACCATCGCCAGCCGTGAAGCGAGCGTCGGCTTGCAAGGAAATTTCGGCAAGCTGCGCCTCGGATTCATGTTGACGCCATTCGATGATTTCCACAGTGTCGCCGGGCCGGGTTACGTGTCCAATGTCACCAACGAAAATTTGAACGGCTTCTGGGGCAACGGATACAGCAACATGTTCACCGGCGGCGACGTCGGCACCACCGCTTGCGTGCAGACCGCGGGCACGTCGGGCAGCACCAGCAGCTTCGGATTCGACAACCGCTATGGCAATTCGATTCGCTATGACTCGCCATCGTTCGGCGGCTTGGTGGCAGCAACGCACCTGTCCTTGAGCGAATTGAATAGCGCCAGTAATTGCAACGCCTACGCGTGGTCGAGCAAGCTGCAGTACACCGCCCATGGCGTGACCGCCGGGCTGGCGTACAACCTGCATCGAAATCTGCGCGGCGCTGACTTGGACGACAGCATCGTGTTGCTGGCAGCCAGCTACAAGTTCGGTACGGTCGCCTACGTTGGCGGCTATTATCAAACTCTCCGCTACGACAATCCCGGACGGAATCAACTCAGGCAGGATGGATTCGGGCTGCTCGCCCGCAGATTCTACGGAGCGAGCACGTTTGAATTAGGGTGGTATCACGGCGGTGCAGGAAGAGGTGATCAAACCCCGGTCTTCTCCGGCATCTTTACCGGCGATGATACGCAGGCCAATTTGTACATCATCGGCTATCGTTACGCGTTGTCCAAGCGGACCGAGTTGTGGACGCAATTTGCGCAACTGCGCAACAGCCGAAACTCCGGATATGACCTCGGTGGATCGGGCCCGGCGGGCGGACCCGGCACCATCGGAGAAGCACCGCGCGCGATTGCGGTCGGCATCAAGCACGATTTCTAGCGCAAGGGCTTGCGGCCCTGCCTGGCGGTTTTCCGTCCGCGCGGGTTTTCGTTGATATTGGGGATCATCCCGCGATTGAAAATCGCCTTGCTCGCCTTTGACTTTCTTGTGGCCGCTGAAGCCCAGGTTGTCCCCGCCTTTTTTTGCCGCCGTGGTCGTGCCGTCGCCATGCACCACCTCCGTGTCCAGCAGACCGGCCTGATGGAGCGCGGATACCGAGCCAGTGAAAAGGGCATCGATGCAGCCGTGCTTTTGCCAATACCGGAACATCCGGTAAATCCGCGTGTAGTGGATTTCCGCAAGCCCCTCCTTGCCTGTCTTGATCGGCAGTTCTTTCCACTGACAACCCAGATACAGCAGCTTCAGGATGTCATTGAAGATCGCATGTAACGACAGCCTGGGTGCGGGTCCCCGACGGCCTGTCAAAAGATGCGGCAAGACAAATTGCTGAAACTGGACGAGTGTCAAATGCGTCGGAATCCATTGCCACTTCTGGCTTTGCTTCTTCTTCATCCCAAAATCTTTGGGATTCTACCAACTCACTCGCCACTCTTGGAAAACCCGCAACCAGCAGTCAGAAAAGTAGCGATTCATGTGTATTAGCGGATGCAATACTTATCATCCGGAACTTTATTTTTTTTTAATACCACTTAAATGCTGCAGTGCCGTTTTTCATGTTCAACTTTTATAGGGAGACTTATCATGGCTAGTATAAATGGTCTAGGCAATTCATCAGGAGTAAGTGACGTTTCGGCACCTCAACCACCTCCGCAGCCACCGAGCGCAGTAGATATGACTAGAATGGTTCAGGACATGCTTCGCTTATTACAGGAGCAGAAGGAGGAAAAGCCAAGTGGTCCGGACGACCCCAAGAGGACGAAGATAGGCAAAGACGAAAAACAAGCCAAAGAAATCGAAGAACTGCTCAAGAAGCTGCTACAGGGGGACATCAAGCCGGAAGAACTGGCAAAGCTGGCAAAGATGCTGGGGATCGATCTCAAGGAATTGGAGAAAGCAAAAGGTATGGGGGAAGAGAATAATAACGTCTAATCCGGACATCTAGTGGGTCACTTGGCAACGAAATGCGCATAAAAGCGCGTCTTTTTGCGCCAGGCGGGCAGCATGCTGTCCGCCCCCCCCCTGCTACACCCTCGCGATAGGACGGCTATCGCTACGGTTCGCGCCTTGCCTGGCGCAAAAATCCATCGCTTTTATTTACACATCCCGAGGCGTTCGATGAGCAGGCGCACGCGCCGACGCGTTGCTTCGTCCATCTTTTCATCGTGATTTCGGCATCATCATCAGCATCGCCTTGCGGTTGGAGCGGCAATCGTAGACGCCGTCCAGGCTGATCTGGCTTTGCTTCTTCATCCCAAAATCTTTGGGACTCTACCAACTCACTCGCCACTCTTGGAAAACCCGCAACCAGTCGTTCTGCAAGTTGACACTCCCCGTCTACCGTCTATATTGGGACTTGGTGCTGAACTTGCGCATCAAGCCGAGGCAGCGCCTGGTTCGCGAGAAGCCGTGAATGCTGGCGGCGCCGGAGAAGATCAATGAAGTGTGATCATCTAGTCCGATTTGCAGGTGACGGATCAGGCTGATAAGTGAAATAACTTATCCTGAAAAAACTTAGTCACTTGATTCAATTAAATGAGCTGAAAATGAAACAATACTTGAAAGCCGCATTGTTAATGATTTTCTATTTTGCCGCATGCTTCGTTTCGTTGCCTGTTTGGGCGGTCGCGCCGAAAGAACCTTTGATTGTAAAAGTCCGTGCTTTCAGGGGCACCGCTTCACACACTGACGAGACCCAAGAATACAAATACCAAGTGTTGAAATTGATCTTGGAAAAGACTGAAAAGACTGATGGCCCGTTTAAGATTCAAGCACCGCAACAGGAGGTTCCACAGGCCAGGGATTTTGAGATGGTAAAGCAAGGCTATGTTGATGTGATTTTAACGTCGACATCAAGAGAACGTGAGCAAGAACTGCATCCCATCCGAATCCCATTTGAAAAAGGACTGTACGGCTATCACATTGCGATTATCAATGAAAGCGATCAACCGAAATTTTCCGCCGTCCGCACGCTGGACGATTTGCGGAAGTTGTGGGGCGGCATGAACGAGGTCTGGCCGGAAACCAAAATCTGGCGCGCCAATGGTTTAAATGTCGTGGCAACTGCAGGGTATCGAGAGCTCTTCACCATGTTGAAAGAACGACGCTTCGATTATTTCATCAGAACCGCTGCCGAACCATGGCGAGAGCTGAGGGACATGAATATTCCCGGGCTGGTTGTGGAAAAAGATCTGTTGATTTACTACCCCGAGCCCGGATATATTTTTACCAGCAAGAACAACCTCAAACTGGCTGACAGGCTTGAGCGTGGACTCAGAATGGCTATT
>CAMLDH010000202.1 GCA_946478765.1 uncultured Oxalobacteraceae bacterium
CGATCAATCCGCCACCGCGATCGCGGGCCGCGCTTTCGGCGCGCTGTCGCACATCCGCGATGCGATCATTTTCCCGGTCAACCCGCCGCCGATCCGCGAACTGGGCAATGCGACCGGCTTTACCTTCCGCCTGCAGGACCGGGGCGGACGCGGTCATGACGCGCTGCTGGCGGCGCGCAATCAATTGCTCGGCATGGCATCCAAAAGCACGGTGATCAAAGGCGTGCGTCCGGAAGGCATGGAAGACACGCCGCAATTGCAGCTCGATATCGACCGCGACAAGGCCAATGCCTTGGGCGTGTCGTTTGCCGACATCAACAGCACCCTGTCCAATGCCTTGGGTTCCGCCTACGTGAACGATTTCCCGAACATGGGGCGGCAGCAGCGCGTGATCCTGCAAGCCGATGCGCCGCAGCGCCTGCAACCGGAAGATTTGATGAAACTGTACGTGCGCAATACGCAGGCAACGATGGTGCCGCTGTCGTCATTTGCCAGCGCGCGCTGGATCACCGGACCGGTGCAACTGGTGCGCTACAACGGCTATCCGGCCGTGCGCATCTCCGGCGATGCCGCACCGGGCCGCAGCACCGGCGAAGCGATGCAAGAAATGGAAAAGCTGGCGGCGCAACTGCCGGCCGGCTTCGGCTTCGAATGGACCGGCGGCTCGCTCGAAGAAAAAATCTCGGGATCGCAAGCGCCGGCCTTGTTCGCGCTCTCGCTGATCGCGGTGTTCCTGGTGTTGGCGGCGTTGTATGAAAGCGCGTCGATTCCGTTGGCGGTATTGCTGGTGGTGCCGCTCGGCATTCTCGGCGCATTGCTGGGCGCCACGCTGCGCGGCCTGCCGAACGACGTGTACTTCAAGGTCGGCCTGATTGCGATCATCGGCCTGTCGGCCAAGAACGCCATCCTGATCATCGAGTTCGCGAAGGATTTGCAAGCGCAGGGCAAGAGCGTAATCGAGGCGACGCTGGAAGCGGTGCACCTGCGCTTCCGGCCGATCCTGATGACCTCGTTCGCCTTCATTCTGGGCGTGTTGCCACTCGTGATCGCCAGCGGCGCAGGCTCCGCCAGCCAGCGTGCGATCGGCACCGGCGTGATGGGCGGCATGATCACCGCGACGCTGTTGGCGGTGTTCCTGGTGCCGGTGTTTTTTGTGGTGGTGCGCAGATTCTTCAAAGGCAGCGAGCGTCAACGACGCATGTATGCAGAGCATAAGGAACAGAACGAGGAGACACAAGCATGATCAGGCAACTCACATCCGCCCTGCTCGCCGCCGGCGTGCTGACGGCTTGCTCGATGGCACCCCAGTATGTGCGTCCGGAAGCGCCGGTAGCGACGACCTATCCGGGCGCAGGCGGCGCAGCGATTTCTGCCCTCAGTGCAGGCGAAATCGGCTGGCGCGCGTTTTTTCCTGATCCTCGCCTGCAAACATTGATCGTCACCGCGCTCGACAACAATCGCGACCTGCGCACCGCCGCATTGCGCATTGAAGAAGCGCGCGCGCAATACGACATTCAATCGGCCGACCGCTGGCCGAACCTGAACGGCACGGTCACCGGCGCGCGTGCGCGCACGCCGGCCAGCCTGACGCCGACTGGCAGCACCATCGTCAGCAGCAGCTACCAGGTCGGCCTCAGTCTCGCATCGTTCGAACTGGATTTCTTCGGCCGCGTGCGCAGCCTGAATGACGCCGCGCTGGCGCAATACCTGGCGACCGAACAGGCCCGTCAAGCGGCGCAGATCAGCCTGGTGGCGGAAGTCGCGAAAGCCTATCTGGCCGAACGCGCGTTTGCCGAGCAATATGCACTGGCGCAAAAAACGCTGGAAGGAAGGCAGACCGCTTACAAGCTGGCGCAGCAACGCTTCGATGTCGGCGCATCATCGGCGCTCGATCTGCGTTCAAGTGAAACGCTGGTGCTGTCGGCACGCGTAGCGTTATCGACGCTGGCGCGGCAACGCGCACAGGCACAGAATGCGCTGACGCTATTGGCCGGCAAACCGCTGGCCGACTTGCCGCCGCCGCAGGCGTTGTCGGCACAAAATATCGTGACCGACATCCCGGCCGGATTGCCGTCCGATTTGCTGGCGAACCGTCCCGACATCCGCGCGGCCGAGCAACGCCTGAAAGCAGCCAACGCGAATATCGGCGCAGCACGCGCCGCGTTTTTCCCGCGCATTTCATTGACCGCGGGTGTCGGCACGGCCAGCAATGCACTGTCGGGATTATTCGAATCCGGCTCGCGCAGCTGGACGTTCGCGCCGCAAATGGTGCTGCCGATTTTCGATGCCGGGCGCAACAGCGCGAACCTGACGCTGGCGAAGGTGCGCGACAACATCGCGGTTACTGACTATGAGAAGACGGTGCAGACGGCCTTTCGCGAAGTGGCCGATGCGCTGGTGGCGCGCGGCGCCCTGGAAGAACAGGTGAATGATCAGCGTGCGGTGCAGGAAGCGCAGGCGGACCGGCTGCGGCTGGCGGATTTGCGTTTCCAGAATGGCGTCGCGAGCTCGATCGAAGTGCTGGATGCGCAGCGTGAATTGTTTACGGCGGAGCAGTCTCTGGTGCAGACGCGCTTGCTGCGCTTGACCAATGCGATCGATTTGTATCGGGCGCTGGGTGGCGGGTTGAAGGAAGTTGCTGCGACAGATACCGTAACCGGCAAACCGTAACTCGGCAAGATGCACTGGGTAGGATAGTAGGGCAATAAGCGCAGCCCTACGAAGTGCGTGTTACAGCCTTCGGTATCTTGACAATGGCAAAGCATTCCCGTGTCGGCGGTGATCGGCGCCGACCTGTTCGCCGCGGTGCAGACCTAGTTGCAGGAATTGAGAGCTGGAAAAAAGCCGGGGTGTCCCTGTACTATTTGTGGAATAAAGCGACACCCCCCTCCTCCTTTTTTATAGCGAAGCGCAAGCCGTTATCAAAGAGGTTTTTGCTAATTTGTTGCCCCTCTTATTATTTAGTTATATCTGAGGCTTTGCTATTGCTATTGCTTTATATCTTTAGTTATATCTGAGGCTTTGCTACTGGAACTGCTAAGTGAAAAGCCATTTTGCAAATATTTTCCATTCTTCACAGCCTCTATATTGAGCTTTTCGTTGCTCTGAATTCCATACATGTTCTCGTCATGTGCGTCATTGGTGGATTTCCTCAACAACATTATCTTTTCATCCTTCTCCCACTGCTTATGATTAAACACGCGATCCACGCCATGGCAAAATGATTCCCAGCTCATACAAGCCTCCATTTAAGAAAATACAAAAATTGTACAATTGCCAATTAAATATTGATATGCATCACCAAATTCAATGGTTTGGAATGATGAAATATCAGCCACTCTAACTTTTTACATCATGCGATTGCATTGAATCTCTAAATTGCAAGAATAGATGATGTTATCAACGTTCATCTGTGGTTTCCTTATTGCTGTAGTTCCAGTTCAATCAAAGAAAGTAACTAACTCACAATCTGATTAACTATTTGATAATTTCATAATTGGAATTCTAAGGGATCACAAAAACACATGATTTCGGAACAATTTCAGATCTCTTTATAGTTTTTTATGCATGGGTACTTAAGCAGGTATTTTGATTTGAAGGCCGTAAGCTGCACTCGGTAGGGCGTCAATGGCGCAGCGTATTGGGCCGCATGCGTGCCGATTAGGAATCGATTTGCTTCCGACTCTCTTTTCCATTGCCCCTACCAGCACAGATACAACTTACGGCTCTGCCGTTTGGCGTCGATCCAAATAGCCAACAATGCGTTCCTCAGTCTGCTTCGTCGTTCGGTATTCCCCGCGCTTTTCGGTGCGTAGCAAGACACCCGATTCGAGCCAGCTTTGCATCATATGACGCGGAACGCCACGTGCGCTTAACTCGCTTGCCGTGACGGTCCTGGCGCGCTTCGGACGCGGTGCCGCCATCTTTTTCGCGCTTGATGCAACCGTGGCCTGCGGCGCCGGTTTCGGCGCGGCGGCAGACTTGGCTTTGGGCGAACGTTTTTGCGTCGCGGGTTTCGCCGGCAAGGCGGATGAAGACGTCGCCGCCACCGGCGTCTCGTCCAGTTCGATGCCGAACAGGCTCGACAGATCCGCGGATTCCAGCGCCTGATGCCCGCCTTCCGTGAGTGGCACGCTGCCTGCTTGCCGGATCAATTCCTGCGGATCGACATCGCGCAGCAGAAAGAGCAATTCCGGCTGAGCATCGAAACGTGCGCCGACGCCGTACAGCGTCGCGGCGACATGCTTGCACATGGAAGCCGAGTCCAGGCAACTGCAGCGAAAATCAATCTGCTTCGGGATCGGGAACAAACCGCTGCCGTGGCGCGTGACGACTTCCATCACGGCGCTGGAAAGGCGGCCCTGCAGCAACTCCACCAGCGACGCAACCTTGCCGGCGCATTCCTTGAGAATGTCCTGCCAGAGTTTTTCCTCAAGAGAGCGCACGCTGATGCTGACTTCGTAAATGTCCGAGCCCGACACCAGCGCGGTGATTTTGCCTGCCGCGATTTGCAGATCGATCACCGAGCCATTGCGCACATAGGTGCGCCCGCGCGGCAGGCGGTTCGCGTAATCGCTGTAGTTTTCCAGGTTTTCGCACCAGTTCTTGCCCCAGAAAGTGCGCGCAATCGTGCGGCCTTCAATCGCAACGGGTTGACACGCGCGCCCCTTTTTCTTCAGCGCGTCGAGCTTGCGCTGCGCTTTGCGCCGCCGTTCCGCAACCGGCACATAAGGCGGCCAGCCGCCGTAATCATCGTAATGTCCCATGCTTAACTCCGTACAACGAGCTCGCAAGCTCCGTTCATTTCTCATCCATCGCGCGCTCGATATCGAGCGACACCAGCCTTAACAATGCATCGTTGCTCATCTCGGTGAGCAAGGTCTCTCCGCCGCCTTCAAGAATCTCGTTAGACAGACCCAGCTTGGCATCGATCAGTGCATCGATTTTTTCTTCCACGGTGCCGCGGCAGATGAATTTGTGCACCAGCACGTTATTTTTCTGCCCGATGCGGTAAGCGCGGTCGGTGGCCTGATTTTCCACGGCCGGATTCCACCAGCGGTCGAAATGGATGACGTGCGATGCCGCCGTCAAATTGAGGCCGGTGCCGCCGGCCTTGATCGAGAGCACAAAGAAAGGCGGCCCTTGCTCCTGCTGAAATTTTTCCACCAGCGACTTGCGCGATTTCACCGGCGTGGCGCCGTGCAATACCAGACCGGGCCGGCCAAACACTTCTTGCAAAAAATCGGCGAGCGGGCCGGTCATTTCCTGGAATTGCGTAAACACCAGCACCTTTTCCTGGCGCGCCGCAATCGCTTCGGCGAGTTCCCGCAAACGGGCGAACTTGCCGCTGTCATCCGGATCGTAGGCGCCGTCCCCCGACCATTGCGACGGATGGTTGCAGATTTGCTTGAAGCGCATTAAAAACGCGAGCACAGCGCCGCGCCGGGCAATGCCGTCCAGGCTTGCGATCTGCTTGCCAAGCGCATCTACCGCGTCCTCATACAAGCTTGCTTGCAATCGGGTGAGCGCGCAGTAGGCTTTCATCTCGGTCTTGTCGGGCAAATCGGCAATGATGCGTTTGTCGCTTTTCAGGCGCCGCAAGATGTAGGGTTGCACGAGATTACGCAACGGTGCGTAGCCTGCGTGTTCATCCTGTTCCAGCCGGCGCGCGAAACGGATAAATGTCTTGTTGGAGCCTAACAGGCCGGGGCAGATGAAATCGAACAGCGACCACAAATCGCCCAGCCGATTCTCCACCGGCGTGCCGGTCAGCGCCAGCCGTACGCGGCTCTTCAATGCCTTGACCGCGCGCGTCTGGCGCGCCGCCGGATTCTTGATCGCCTGCGCCTCATCGAGCACCGCGAACGACCATTGCGCCGCCTGTAACCAGGGCAAGCGGATCAATGTGCCGTAGCTGGTGATGACGACATCGATATCGGCGAGACGCTCGGTAGAGAGCGTGGCCAGCGTCTTGCCGGGGATCGCCGACGGATGCGCGACGAGCATGCGCAGGCTCGGTGCGAAGCGCGCAATTTCCGTTTGCCAATTGGCGATCAGTGAAGCGGGCACCACCAGCAAATGCGGTCCCGGATCGGCTTCGCGTTTCGCCAGCAGCAAGAGTGCGATGACTTGCACCGTTTTGCCCAATCCCATGTCGTCCGCCAGGCAGCCGCCCAGGCCGAGACGGTTGAGCCACCACAGCCAGCGCACGCCATCCTGTTGATAGGAGCGCAGTTGCGCCTTGAGCTCGGGCCCCGGATGCGCGTCGCCGCGCGGCGTGCGCAAGCCGTCCAATGCGTCTCTCATCCAGTCGCCGGCGACCACGCGGGACCAGTCAGCGACATTATCGGGCAGCGCGCTCTTGCCATCGTCTTCGAGCGCCGCGCCGGCCAGCAGGCGCATGCCGTCGAGGAACGAAATCCCGTCGCCGGCCGCGCCCCGCTGCACCTTTTTCCAATGCGCCAGCACTGCATCGAGTTTTTCGCGATCGACTTCGACCCAGCGGCCTTTCAGGCGCACCAGACCATTGCCGGCAGTGCGCAACTGTTCCCATTCGTCGCTGGATAATTCCTCGCCGTCCAGCGTGAGTGCGACATTGAAATCCATCATCGCATCCAGTCCCAAGCCTGCGGCATGCTTGCCGATATTCACCCGAACCTGGGGACGCGGCGGCTGGCGCGGCTTCCACCAATCGGGGATGCGCACCACGATGCCGCTCGCTTCGAATAGCGGAATGTTGCGCAGGAATTGATGCGCTTCGCCGGGCGTCCAGGCGATCGGATGGAAGATCGCGCCGGAATCGACCAGCGCCTTCAGCCAAGGACTTTGCTCGGCTGCCTTGTTCACGGGCAGCAGCAAGGCCAGGAGCGTATTGCGGTCTCCGGCATCGGCGTACTCTTGCAATGCCCGGCCCAATGGCAAGTGCTGCACGCGCGACTGTTGCGACACGCGCGCGGCGTAAGTGGCGAGAAAGGCGAACGGCGCCTGCTCGTTGCCTTTGTTTTCGGCCAGATGGAAACAAACCCGGCCCAGCAGGTTCCAGCTCGGATGCTTGTGCAGAAGCCACGCCTGCACATCGCCCGCGCGGTTGCCCTGCAGCGGTGCGAACTTGAAAC
>CAMLDH010000203.1 GCA_946478765.1 uncultured Oxalobacteraceae bacterium
CTTAGTAGCTTGTACTCAGACTGAATCGACAGGGATACATCACGTCTGCACTTGTTTCGACATGACAAAAATGCATGCTATATTGTTAATTTTGCGAAAGTTCGATTGGATGCGTGCTTCCTTAAAGGGATTTTTACATGGTAACAATTGGAGTTTGTGTCATAACCCCGCAGCAAAATTTGTTTGATAGCGTTTCTTCCATTGCCGATCGGCTTGCGACAATTATCCAAGGTGCGACTGGGCGTCGCAATGCCGTCAAGCCAGATCGCCCGGAGGTAATCGTTCCCTTTCGGTGCAATGATTCTGCTCCCGAGAGTCAGGCAGTTCTCGATACTTTGTTTGTTCAGGCGCAGCGCTATCTTCAGGAACAAGATGGCGATTTCGACTTGCGTGTTTTTTATTTTGAGTCCATGCAAGCGTTTTCCGCAGCCGTGCAAGCTTCCAGTCATGGCATTGCAGAAGAGGGCTTGTCGCTCGAATTTTTCTTCGTCGATGCATCGGTATTTCCAGTGGAGCGGACTGGTGATATGACTTGGGCTGCGAGGCTGAAGCGTCAATTGCTGGAGATCTGCCGATCCAACAAGTTGGCGACCCGGATTTCTCCCAATTCGTTCACCTTTTATCTTGATCGCGAGGATCTCGAAACGCATCTTCTATGTACTGACGGAGGCCATCATTTGCGTCTGCTTGACGGCGACCGGGCCGCACAGCAGGCAGACATGTTGCGGATGGTCCTGGATCATTTGGAGTTTGCCTATTTCAACCGGGTTCTCCGCCGTGGCGTCGATAATGTGTTCCGTCCTGTGACCTTGGCAGTTGAAGTATCAAGTTTTATGCAAAGCCAATGGCGCGACAATTGGGATTTTTACTACTTTACCGGTTCGATGGTCGCTGCCTTTATCGATTCGATGGCCGACACAACGGCTGGAACAGGCACGAGGCAACTGACCGGCCCGAACGAGCACAGTCTGGCTTGTGGCGCACTGGCGGGCTGGCAGTTGTTCAGCCGTGCTTATGTCATTGCGGTGACATCAGGAATGATTGACGAATTCAAAGGAACGCTGGCCAATTTGCAGCGTGCCAAAGCGCCGGGCCTGATTATTTGTGCAGATAGCCCGAGCAATGCCTGGTATGCGTTTCAGGGTACGGTCAATCAGGAAGGCGATGGACGTACAGTGGCTGCCGCTCGTGGTTTGGCTTACGTTTATATCGAGAAGCAGACGGATCTGCCGGACCGGCTATACGAAGCATTTCAGCAAATGACAAAAGGCGCCGGACCTGTTGTCGTCTTTGTGACGCAGCCGGTGCTGGAATGTTGGGCGTCAACGCCCTTGCAGGCTTTACCCTACAACGTGGCGCCAAACGGTACGACTGTGGAGACGGATGCTTCGTTTGAAGAAGCGCTAGAGATTGTAAACGGGGGCGATTGCCATATTCTTTGGCAATGCGGCGCTTTGTCTGAGGTGGAGCGATCGCTGGCCTACGAGATCGCTCAACGTGCCGGGATTGCCTTGAGCGATTCGTTGACTCATCCGGGCAGCGTAGCGTCGTATTGGAATGGCAGGAAGGTATCTCACTACCTTGGCACGCTTGCCATGTACGCTTTCAGCCGTCGTGTTTATCATTTCTTGCATACCGATGATGAGCTGAACAATAAAGACGAGCAATGCCTGTTCTTCATCAAAAGCAAGGTGGATCAGGCGGCTACGCCTTTCTCGGAGGGCGTTCTTTCGCGGAAGCTGCGGATCGTGCAGGTGAATCGCGAGGGCAAGCATTTTGCGCCTTTTACGGATCTCGCGGTTCCTATGTCCGCGCAGGTTTTTCTTGAGCGCTTGGTTGCAAGGCTTGATGTGCAACCCGCCATTCTGCGGAAACGGCGCGCCAAGATTGCCGCCATGAATGCATTGTCAACGGCAGTGCCGGTGGATTATGTTGAAACCATCCCCATGGCGCCCAACTATTTTTTCCATCGCTTGCGCCGGTTGGTCGAAGATCTGATTGAAACGCAGGACTATCGGTATATTGGTGTATTCGATGTCGGCCGTTGCGGCCTTTCCGCTGTACGGAATATGCCGCTTACCGACCCCGGCTTTTCCGGTTGGTATGGTCGAGCCCTCATGGGCGATGCGCTCATGGCGCTTCCCTATATCGCGTTGAACGCTTCCGGCAATGTGTTGGCATTCGTCGGCGATGGTGCGCGAGGCGTGGTGCCTGACATTGAAATCCATCTTTGCAAATTGCTTGCCGAATGTCCTGAAGCAAAAAAGAAAAATGTCACTGTTTTCTATCTCACGAATGGCATTCTCTCCGTCATTCAGACCTATCTCGATATGCGATTTGCGCATCAGGGAGGAAGTCAGACGAGAGTGCCGTCGCGTCTTGTCGCGCAGAGTGTGGAAACGTTCGGCCCGCTATCCGTGCATCGGCATGCAATCATCGATTTCGATCAAGAGATGTTAAAAGAAGCCATGACGGAACCTGGACGCATCAATTTCTTCGATGTGCTGCTTGCCCATAATTCCAGCGGGGATGGACTGAGCCTGTTATCGGAAAAAGCGTGGAGCCGTCAAACGGTGATGAGTGATCCACCGGCCAGCCAGCCTGCCTGATTGACTTCTAAAGCGGTTGCCTGTCTGTGAAAAAGGCGGCCTTGTGACGACCAGTCACCTATTTTGGAGATTCTCCATAGTCAGAGAGTTTCCGATGCCAAAGGAAAATTTTAATGAAATTCGGTTTTATCGCGCATCCTACATCCCTCGAACTCAAACGTCATGTCAAGATCGTCGATCTTGTCGATCGCAGTATTGCTGAACAAGAACAAGGATTCGACAAGCTTTTATGGCAGCGTCGTAATCTTGTCCCGTTCATCGATTTTGGCCGAATCGTCAGCGCCTGTGGTGCGGAATGTGAAGGCATCCTGCACTACATGCCGCTTACCGCTGAAGAAATGCTGGAAAGCCATCGTGCAATGGGGCAGCGGGTCATCACCGGTGTTCAGGATATGGTGGGGCACGGTGCTGAAGTGGTGGGTTTGGGCGGCTTTACCGGCATCGTCGGCAACCGTGGCCTGCATACCTTGGAAAGGGCGGGGGTTCCCGTTACGACTGGCAATTCCCTGACTGCCTATGCGGCCTGGCGCAACGTCCTGGACGTTTTTTCCCGCCTTGGCCTGCGGCCGGAGGATCAAGAGGTTGCAGTCATTGGCTATCCCGGCTCCATTGCCTTGGTGGTCGCCAGGTTGTTGGCAAAAGACGGGTGCCGTCTGGTGCTGGTCCATCGCGGCAAGACCGAAGAACAGCAACAATATCTCGATTACCTTCCTGAAAAAATGCATCGGCAAGTGCGGCTGACCAACGACATCGCAACGTGCTATGACTCGGTGCGCATTTATATCGCAGCGACATCCAGTGGCGCGGTGATCGATCCCTATAAGCTGTTGCCCGGATCGGTTGTGGTGGATGTCGCCTTGCCGCGCGACGTGATGCCCTATCGTGGCGATCGCAAGGACATTCTGATTGTCGATGGCGGATTGGTATCCGCAAGCGACAAGTTTCGCCTGGGCGGCGAAATCATCGGTATGTCGCCGAAAAAAATGATGAACGGATGTCTCGCCGAGACCATGATTCTTGCCCTTGAGCGGCGAGCCGAGGCATTTTCGATCGGACGCGATCTGCCGGAGGAAAAAGTCCTGGAAATTGGCCGCCTGGCCGAAAAGCATGGTGTCACACCGCATCGCATGGCTTCTTACGGCGAGCGGCTGGACGAAAAGGATTTTCATGCCTTGAGGCGTTTCTATCGTCCTGATTTGGCGCCACGGCGGATTAGCGATTTCGAGGCGCTTTCTTCCCAGGACATCCGGCATGAAGTCTTGCGTCTGTTCGGCGAGCACATTAACCCCATCATGCGGGACTTCTTTGAACTGAATCACATCGATCGCGTATTCACCGGAGGTAAGGGCTGCATGTTGACGGATCATGACGGCCACGAATTTTTAGACTTCGTGGCCGGCTATGGTTGTCTCAATGCGGGACACAACCATCCTCGTGTGGTCGAGGCTCTCAAAGCGTATCTCGATGAGGGGTATCCCAGTTTCGTTCAGTATGTTTCCGCTCCTTTGCATACCAGTCTGCTTGCCGAAAGATTGGCGGCCATTGCCCCTGGAAACTTGAAGCGCGTGTTTTTCAGCAATTCCGGGACCGAGGCGGTGGAGGCGGCGATCAAATTGGCGCGGGCGGCGATGGATAAGCCGCGGATACTCTATTGCGACAACGGCTATCACGGAAAAACGCTCGGCGCCCTATCCGTGACCGGGCGTGAAAAGCACCGCCGGGCTTTTGCGCCGCTTCTGCCGCAATGCGCCAGCATTCCGTTTGGCGATCTGGACGCCCTCAAGAATGAGCTGGAAAAGCGCGATGTGGGAGCGTTTATCCTGGAGCCGATTCAAGGTGAAGGCGGTGTGATGATCCCCCCGGAAGGATACTTATCCGCTGTACGCGCACTCTGCGACACCTACGATTGCATCCTCATTATTGATGAAATTCAGACCGGGTTCGGCCGTACCGGCAAGCGCTTTGCCTGCGAATGGGAAAACGTCGAACCCGATATTCTCGTGCTGGCGAAATCGCTTTCCGGCGGTCTGGTGCCTATTGGCGCAACCTTGACCCGTGAGGCGTTATGGGATCGCGCCTATGGCTCGCGCGACCGGTTCGCTTTGCATACCTCGACGTTTGGCGGCGGCAATTTTGCAGCAGCGGCGGGACTGGCGACTATCGACTTGATGGAGGCGGAGGATCTTGCCGGCAATGCATTGCGTGTAGGTGAAATCCTGAAGTCCTCCCTGATGGAAGTAGCGCGTACGTATCCGTTTATTAAAGCGGTGCGTGGACGTGGTTTGATGATCGCGATCGAATTTGAAAGTTCATTCTCGGGAGGCGTGGAGGCTTTTGCGCGGGAGTTTGTGAGCCGTTTTCCTGGGAATGGGATGGAAATGTATCGATTCCTGTCCGACCGGGCGAGACAGCATATTCGAGATGCGATCAAGGAGCTTGAGCTGAACTTCGAAGAAATGTTTGCCCTTCGTTTCGTGACCAAACTCTCTCAGGAGCACCATATTTTGACTTTTGTGACGGCGAACAACTCCAAGGTCATGCGCATTCAACCGCCGCTGATTTTGACGGAGAGCCAGGCGCGCTATTTTGTCGACTGTTTTGCGCAGGTATGCGATCAGATGGCGACGTTTATGGATTGATTTTCACAACCGATGCCCGTGGTGCCGACGATTACCTGATCTCCGCTGGAGACGATCGCCGATGAACATCGCGATGGCGGTCGCTGCACCCGCAATCACATTGACGCGCGAGCAATGCTTTGCGATCCGGCCAGCTTCGACCGGAGGCCATGTTCCGCAATGTTCCGTAATCGCAGCAGAATGTGATGCATCGCAATATTGGTTTGCGCACTAAATTGCTTCCAAAGGATTAGACTGTATTCAAGTCTGGAACAATTAAGAAATAAATGCACACCATGCGTTGTCCTATTGTTATCGTGCCGTCTTGCACGCAAGAGATCGGCGTTCATTCATATTACGTCGCACAAATGAAATACGTCGACGCGGTATTGGCGGGCGCCGGCTGCATGCCGCTGGTATTGCCGGCGATGGGTAGCCGCATCGATTGGGAGGCGGTACTGGCTGCCGCTGACGGGGTGATGCTGACCGGGTCGCCGTCCAATGTGCATCCCGCGCATTTCGGTCAGGAAGTGCTGAATCCGGCGTTGCCGCTCGATATCGCACGCGACGCGACCACCCTGCCCTTGATTCGCGCGGTAGTGGAACGCGGCATCCCGCTGCTGGCGATCTGTCGCGGCGCGCAGGAAATCAATGTCGCGCTCGGCGGCAGCCTGCATCAGGCAGTGCATGCAGTGCCGGGCATGATGGATCACCGCGACGATGCGAGCGCGCCGCGCGACGTGCAATACGCGCCGGCGCACAGGGTGACGATCGAACCCGGCGGACGCATGGCGCAGATCCTGGGCGACGCCGCCGGCATCATGGTCAATTCGCTGCACGGCCAGGGCATCGACCGTCTGGCCGCCGGCCTGCGGGTGGAGGCGCGTGCCGACGACGGACTGGTCGAGGCGTACAGCGTCGAGTGCGCCGCCGGTTTTACGCTGGCCGTGCAATGGCACCCGGAATGGCGCGTTACCGAAAATCCCGATTCCATGAAACTGTTTGCCGCGTTCGGCGCGGCGTGCGGCCGATATCGCGCGCACCAGCAGGGAGGCGCGCATGAAGACCTTTGAACCATGGGCGCGGCGCGTACCGTAGCGGCGCGCAAAATTGCCGCAACTGAAACGCGATTGTCCTGATTGGCCGGACTGCCGGCCGCCGTGTGCAAGAAGTCAAACAAGAGAGTGCATCATGTCTTTACGCGAAAATTTTACGTACAACGATATGGACCTGTGGTTGAACGAGAAGCGGGTCACTGAAATCGAATGCCTGGTGCCGGACCTGACCGGCGTTGCGCGCGGCAAGATTTTGCCGCGCACCAAATTCACCGAAGAGCGCGGCATGCGCATGCCGGAAGCGGTCCTCGGGATGACGGTCACCGGCAACTATCCGACCGACGATGCGGCTTACCACCGCGCGATCTCGGCCACCGACCGCGACATGATCTTGCGTGCCGATCCGAACACCATCACGCTGGTGCCGTGGGCGATCGATCCGACCGCGCAGGTGATTCACGATTGCTTCTTTACCGACGGCACGCTGGTCGATTTTGCGCCGCGTTCGGTGCTGCGCCGGGTGTTGCAGCTGTATACCGACAAGGGCTGGTCGCCGGTCGTCGCGCCCGAGCTGGAGTTTTACCTGACCGCCAAGAATACCGATCCCGACCTGCCCTTGCGCCCGCCGGTGGGACGCAGCGGCCGGGCCGAAACCAGCCGCCAGATTTACAGCATCGATGCGGTCAATGAATTCGATCCGCTGTTCGAAGACATTTACGATTACTGCGAGTTGATGCAGCTCGATGTCGATACGCTGATCCATGAAATCGGCGCCGGCCAGATGGAAATCAACTTCCTGCACGGCGA
>CAMLDH010000204.1 GCA_946478765.1 uncultured Oxalobacteraceae bacterium
TTAAAAATCAAATAGTTAAGAATGATGCCAAGGCTGCGAACCAAGGGGTCGTGGGTTCGATTCCTGCCAGCCGCACCAGTATTACGGTAGTAAATCAAAGGGTTAGCGCCACAATCGCTGACCCTTTTTCATTTCTGCTTTCCAGCTGCAGCTAAATTGCAGCCGTCATTGCTGATGGACTGCATCCACTGCGCTAGATGATCGGCCGACAGGTGTGCGTAACGCTGCACCATTTCCATCGTTTCCCATCCTCCCAGCTCCTTCAGGACGTGCAACGGCGTGCCGCGCTGCACATGCCAGCTTGCCCAAGTGTGGCGCAGGTCGTGCCAGCGGAAATCGCTGGTGCCCACTGTTCCAAGGCTTGCTTTCACGCCCTGGTGCCGGTCTGATGAACCGGCCGGCCGCGAAACACGAATACCGAATCAACGAACTCGGGCGTGCGCTTTGCGAACCGCTGACGCCGCAGCACGTCGATCGCGACGTCCGACAGGGGAACAGGTATCGCCTTTCGCGCCTTGGCTTCGTCCGGGTGGATCCACGCCATCTTGCGCGAGAGATCAACCTGCGACCATTGCAAGCCTGTCACATTTGCGCGGCGCAGCCCGGTTTCCAAGCTGAACAGCGTCATTTCCGCCAAGTGTCCCGGTAGGGCGCCGCCACCAGCCGCTTCGCCTGCTCCTGCGTGATCCAGCGTATGCGCTTCGTCGGCTCGGCCAACATCGCCACCTGTTTTGTGCGGCGCACCTTTCCGGGTGGAACCTTCCTTGCTCCCATGCATCAGATACCGATCTGAATCCATCACATGAGGGACATACAGCCATGACTTTTATCCCGGAAAAAACCGCACTTTCTTCCTTGCCGCAGAATTGGCAAATATGGATCACCGAGAATCTGGCGCGTGCGTGCGAACCGCTCAGCATGGCGCAGGTCATGGTAACAGACGGACACTTTGCACAGAGTGTGGCATGGGACGCCATTGAAGAAGCGCAGCGAATGAACAGCGCCGCAGCGACTGCGTTCAAAGCGATGCCGGCTATTAATACCGTGACCAACAAAATCAAGACGGCGGATCGGGAGGTCGATATTTTGCTGAAGCTTGACAGGCCGCGTATCGTCTTGCTTGGCAATGTGTTGAGCGATGAAGAATGCGAGGCGCTTGCTGCATTCAGCGAGCAGCGCCTTGCGCGCTCGCCAGTGGTGGCGGACGGTGACGGCAGCCATCAAGCGCATGCGCACCGAACCAGCCGCGGCGCGATGCTGCAAAGAAGCGAAACCGGGTTGATTGCACGTATCGATGCGCGTCTGGCCGCGCTTGCTGATTGGCCGGTTGAGTGCGGCGAAGGTATGCAAGTCTTGCGCTATGAAGCAGGCAATGAATACCGCGCGCATTTCGATTGGTTCGATCCCGACCTTCCGGGCCCGCGCAAGCACTTGGAACATGGCGGGCAGCGCCTCGGCACCTTCGTGATTTATTTAAGCGAGGTTGAACAGGGCGGCGGCACTGCCTTTCCGGCCATCGGTCTCGAAGTGCAACCGAAAAAAGGCGGTGCAGTGTTCTTTGCCAACATCGATCCGCACGGCGTTCCCGATCGGCAAACTTTGCACGCTGGGATGCCGGTAATAAAAGGCGTGAAATTTGTTGCCAACAAGTGGCTGAGGGAACGCCCTTATTGACGGTGTTCCACATTCAATTTCAACTGATCCGAACGACAACAGCATTGCGCTGTCTACCAGAAAGGAGTGCCAAATAGCAGGCGTGTTTAGCTTGCATATAGTCAATAAATCGATGGAGAAGGAAAGAATGCGTTTTCAATCCGTTCGCCTGTCCTTGCGTTTTATCGTGCCGCTGGCCTTGGTGCTGAGTCTGGTGGCGTTTGTGGTGGTGCCGTTCGTCGACAATCTTACTGCCCGCTGGTTTGTCCGGGATCTCGACGTGCGTTCGCAATTGCTGGCCAATGCATTGCAGGAACCGCTGCTGGAATATGTGCCGCAAAAAGCTGGCAGAAAAATCAATCAATTGTTTGACCGCGCCATTCAGGATCAGCGACTCTTTGCGATGGCGTTTTGCGGTCCCGGCGGCAAGTTGCAATACAGAACGGTCACCTATCCTGAGTCGCTCGGTTGCCTGACGCTGGAAGGTAGCGGCATCCGGCAATCCACCATGGAATTGCCGCAAGGTTCAGTGCGAGTGACGGAAAGCGCGTTGACCGAAGATGGATTGTATCTGGGAAAACTTGTTCTTGTGCACGATATGGGTTTCATCGAAGCCCGCAGCGCCGATACCAAAAAATACATGATCACGTTGTTCGCGCTGCTGGCGGTCGTGACCTCATTGATTACGGTATTTGTCGCGCATCTAAGCTGGCGCGGCTGGGTCAATGCGGTAAAAGGCATTGTGCGCGCCGATCTCAAGCGACGTCCGCAAGCCAGCACGCCGCCGGAAATCCGGCCGCTGGTCGGCGACCTGCGTGCGCTGCTGCATGAATTCGATATGGATCGCCGCGGTCAGGACATTTCGCCGCAACTCTGGACGCCGGAAAAGCTCCGTACCATTTTGCACGAGGAGTTGGCCGGCGACGAAGTGCTGGTGGTGTCGAACCGCGAACCTTACATTCACACGCACACACCGAAAGGCATCGAGGTAAGACGTCCCGCCAGCGGCCTGGTCACCGCGGTCGAGCCGGTGATGCGCGCCTGCTCCGGCACGTGGATTGCGCATGGCGCCGGGTCGGCCGACCGCGAGACGGTGGATCGCAATGATCGGGTACAGGTGCCGCCGTCCCGTCCCGGTTATACGCTGCGCCGCGTGTGGCTGTCCACTCAGGAAGAACAGGGCTATTACTATGGATTCGCCAATGAAGGATTGTGGCCGCTATGCCATATCGCGCATGTGCGGCCGGTCTTTCGTTCGTCCGACTGGGAGCAGTACGTGGCGGTCAATCGGCGCTTTGCCGATGCGGTGGTCAAGGAGGCGCGTACCGACAATCCGGTGGTGCTGGTGCAGGATTACCATTTTGCGCTGCTGCCGCGCATGGTGCGCGAACGCATGCCGAAGGCGACCATCATCACGTTCTGGCATATTCCGTGGCCGAATCCAGAATCGTTCGGGATTTGTCCATGGCGCGAAGAAATCCTGGAAGGGCTGCTCGGCAGCACCATTCTCGGATTCCATACGCCATTCCACTGCAAGAACTTTCTTGAAACGGTCGACCGCTATCTGGAGGCGCGCATCGAACACGAAGCGTCGACCATCTCCTATGGCGGCGAATTGACGCAGGTCCAGAATTACCCGATCTCGATTGCATGGCCGGAGTCCAACGGGCAGGCCAGCGTGGCCGATTGCCGCGTATCGGTGCGTGACGAACTTGGCTTGCCGGCCGGGCAATTGCTGGCGATCGGCGTCGATCGTCTCGATTACACCAAGGGCATTATCGAACGCTTTCAGGCAGTGGAGCGCTTGCTTGAATTGCAGCCGTCGCTGGTCGGCCGCTTTACGCTGCTGCAAATTGCGGCGCCGAGCCGTTCTTCGCTTGACGAATATCAGAACTTTGAAGCGCGAGTACGGACACTATCGCAACGTATCAACAAGCGCTTTTCAACCGGCCGTTATGAACCCATTCTACTCAAAACCGAACACCACGATTCGGACCAGGTCAATCGCTATTACCGCGCGGCCGACGTGTGCCTGGTCACCAGTCTGCACGACGGCATGAACCTGGTTGCCAAGGAATTCATCGCGGCGCGCGATGACGAGCGCGGTGTGCTGGTGCTCAGCCAGTTCACGGGTGCTTCGCGGGAACTCCATGAAGCGCTGATAGTCAACCCGTACCATATCGAGCAGAGCGCCGACGCGTTATATCGGGCATTGACGATGCCGGACGCGGAGCAGCGTGAACGGATGCGCAGCATGCGCTCGCTGGTCAGGGATTTCAATGTCTATCGCTGGGCCGGTCTGATGCTGCTGGATGCCGCGCGGCTGCGCAAGCGCGAACGGGTGATGACAAAAATCCGGTCTCACAGTCGAACCTCTCTACGTCGCGTCGTATAAATCTGGATTCTAGGGTTGCAATGACATTTCTGTTTTCCGATTCGGGCCTGCAGCGCCTTAATGACATCATCAGGCCGGGCGCTTTATGCCTGTTCGATTTCGACGGGACATTGGCGCCGATCGTGACGGCACATCAGGACGCGCAGCTGCCCACCGATATTCTGGAGCAGCTTTTGCAATTGTCGACGTTCGCGCCGGTCGGCATCATCACCGGACGTTCGATCGCCGATATCCGCGCCCGCCTTCGATTCACGCCGCACTTCTTGATCGGCAATCACGGTCTGGAAGGAGTGCCTGGATGGGAAGGGCGCACTGGAGATCATGAAGCCTTGAGTCAGGCTTGGGCCGAGACAATATTATCCGCGCTCCAACAGGATGCGGCCTTCGACCCTCGTATTTCACTGGAAAACAAGCGCTATTCGTTGTCCGTGCATTTTCGGCATGCGCGCGATCCGGCGCGGACAGAGCAACAATTGTCCGCACTCTTCGAGCGTCTGGCGCCGCGGCCACGCGTCATGACGGGAAAATACGTGTTCAATGTATTGCCGCAAGGGGCAGCCGACAAGGGGAGTGCACTGGAGCAATTGATGCGCGTAACCGGCGCACCCAGTGCGATTTATGTCGGAGACGACATCACTGATGAAGATGTATTTCGGCTGCAACGGCGCGACGTATTGTCAGTACGCATCACCAAAGATGCGTCAAGTAAAGCGGAATTTTTTCTAAACAATAGAATCGAAATTGCACAGCTGCTGGACGAGCTGATCGCAAGGTCACGCAAGCTGCACGCTAAATAATCATTGTCATTATGTGCGTCAAAAACACAGTGCTGATGTTGCGCGCGTTCAATACTAAAGGGGACACACATGTCATCACTCGACCTCGGGCTGATCGGGAATTCCCGCACCAGCGCGTTAATAGACAGAAACGCGGCCATCGTATGGTGGTGCTATCCATTTTTCGATAGCGATCCGATTTGTTGCACGTTGTTGCAAGACGGTAAAGAAGAAGGGCAGTCCGGCCTGATCGATGTGCAATTCGAGGGTGGGACGCTGACTGCGCAGCACTACCAGCGCAACTCGGCGATTCTAGTCAGCTGCTTTGCGGATAACGACGGCAATGCGATTGAGGTAATCGATTTCGCGCCGCGATTCAGAATGCACGGCCGCCTCTTCTCGCCGTCGATGCTGGTGCGCATCGTGCGCCGCACGGCTGGCCGGCCGCGCATCGCGCTACGGGTGCGTCCCAGCGTCGATTACGGCAGGGCGCGCGCCGAGATACGGTGTGGCACACACCATATTTCCTATGTCGGCACCGCGCAGGCGATGCGCGTGACAACCGATGCGTCGATCGCATCCGTCATGGATGAACAACCGTTTTTTTTACAGGACAGCGTCACCTTGCTGATGGGGCCGGACGAAACGGTGAACGGCGCCCCGCATGAAGTGGGGCGCTCGTTTTACGAGCAGACCCAGGCGTACTGGCACAACTGGGTGCGCAATCTGGCGATACCGTTCGAATGGCAGGAGATGGTGATCCGTTCCGCCATCACGCTCAAGCTCAATGCATTCGACGACACCGGCGCGATCATTGCGGCGGTCACCACCTCGATCCCGGAAGCGCCGCACAGCGGCCGCACCTGGGACTATCGCTATTGCTGGCTGCGCGACGCGTATTTTGTGGTCAACGCATTGAACCGGCTCGGCGCAACCAGCACCATGGAGCGTTACCTCGATTACATCCTCAATATCATTGCCGACACGCGCGACGCGCCGTTGCAGCCGGTGTACGGCATCCGCCGCGAAGCGGCCCTGCACGAGAGGATCGCGCCGGCGCTGGCCGGCTACCGCGGCATGGGCCCGGTACGGGTCGGCAATCTCGCCTATCACCAGGTGCAGAATGACGTGTTCGGTGCGGCGGTCATGGCCAGTACCCATGCGTTTTTCGACATGCGTCTGGAACGTCCCGCCGACCACCACATGTTTGCCGACCTAGAGCGGCTGGGCGAGCAGGCGATACGCAACTACAACGTGCCGGATGCCGGCATTTGGGAACTGCGCGGTTCGCGCCGCGTCCATACCTTTTCCAGCATGATGTGCTGGGCCGCATGCGACCGTCTGGCGGGAATCGCGCGTCAGCTTGGACGCTCCGATCGCGCCGAAGTGTGGGGCGCGCATGCACGCCGCATCCATACCGAGATTTGCGAGTCTGCATGGAATCCCAAGCTCGGCAGCTTCACCGCAACCTTTGGCGGCGATCAGCTCGATGCGAGTTTATTGCTGATGGGCGAATTCCAGTTTCTCGCATCGGACGATCCGCGTTTCGTGAGCACCGTGCACACGATAGAAAAGCATTTGCGGCGCGGCGACTTCCTGCTGCGCTATGACGAAGAAGACGATTTCGGCCGGCCCGAAACCGCATTCCTGGTGTGCACGCTGTGGTGGATTCTGGCGCTGGCGCAGATCGGGGAAAAGGAGCGTGCGCGCGATTTGTTTGAAAAGGTGCTGGCGCGGCGCAACCATCTCGGACTGCTGGCCGAAGACGTCGCCCCTGAGACCGGCGAGCTGTGGGGAAATTTTCCGCAGACTTACAGCATGGTCGGATTGATTCAATGTGCTTCGCGCTTGAGCATTTCGTGGGACGAGGCGTATTGATTCGGTTGAAGCGCATCCGTCGCGCACCGATTTTCCACCCATGTAAAAAGGCCATCAAGGCCGCTTGAACTCCCCGCTCAGCCCTGCTGCAGCATCCCGCCGGCCGCGCCCGAATCGGGCGCTTATTCCGCGCACATCTCTTGGCGCATTTTGCGAATCAATGCAGCACCGAAACGTTCGGTGACGTGCCGGTGCGCAAGGCGCACCTACAGTTCTCGGCACTTCGCTCTAAACAGGTGTTCAGAATTCTTTTGGCCTATTCGAAGGCGGGATGGAACCCGAGCTCTATTAACAAACCTTTCCCCCGTCAACGAATAGCCAAACAAATGTCGATAT
>CAMLDH010000205.1 GCA_946478765.1 uncultured Oxalobacteraceae bacterium
GTAGCCATGACGCTGACGGGTTTCGCTGCGCTCTACCCATCCTACGATCCTTTCATGCCGAATCCAGGATTACGCCGTGAATCCGGAGCGCTTTAGCGATTCATAGCGTTCACAGCGCACACGCGGATTGCATGGCAGAAGGCCCCAGCAAGGTTGCCACCGCCGCCTCCACTTCGGCGATGCCGGGCGGCTGGCCGAGGTCCCCCAGATTGATGATGTTGTCACACCAGTCACCCTGCGTTTTCCAGCGCGGCGAGTCGCAATACAATTCGATGGTGGGACGGTTGAAGGCTGCTGCAACATGGGTCAAGCCGGTATCGACGCCGACCGCCAATGCGGCCTTCTGCGCCAGCGACACGGCATCCATCAACGGCAGTTTCGGCAGTACCTGCGCATTCGGCATGTGCGCGGCAAGCTGTTGCGCGGCTTGCCTTTCGTCTTCACTGCCCCACGGCAGCAAGACTGGCATGCCGCGTGCCGCGAGCGATCTGGCCAGTTGTACCCAGTGTCCCGGCGCCCACTGCTTGGCGGCACGTGCAGTGCCATGAAAAAACACGGCATACGGTTGCGCCGGCATCCATGCCGGCTGCGCGGCCGGCATTTGCAACTTGAAATCGGCCGCCTCATTGATCGTGTAGTCGAACGCGGCGGCAGCCACCAGGCGTGCGCGCAACACCGCGTGCGTATGCCGTCCGACCGGCACGCTCGTCGTATGGAAGATGCGCGAGAGCGCTTCGTAGCCGGAACCCTCGGTGGCGTTCGCCAGCCCGATCCGCCTGCCGCCGGACGCCAGATGCGCCAAGCGCATCACCAGGCCGGTCTTGAACAGCCCTTGCGTGTCGAATACGACATCGTAGGATTGATTGCGCAAGGCATCGTAAAACGCGCCCATTTCAGCGCGCGTTTTTTTCGACCACAGGCTCTTGCGCCAGCGGCGCAGCGCGAAAGGAATCACATTGCGCACGCCGGGATTGAGGCGGACCAGGCTGGCGTACGCCTCTTCCACCACCCAATCGATATTGGCGTCGGGAGTGTGGCGCAGGATATCGGCCACCATCGGCATGTTATGCACCACATCGCCTAGCGAAGAAACACGAACGATCAGAATGTTCAACGCCGGTCCATTCTTAAAACGGCAATGCCGCATCCGGCTTGGCCGCCAGAATTTCGCGCTTGAATTCCTGTTGAATACGCGCCAGCGCTTCCATCGATTCGCCTTCGAAACGCATGACCACCACCGGCGTCGTATTGGACGAGCGCGCCAGTCCGAAACCGTCCGGATATTCTACCCGCAGGCCGTCAATGGTCACGATCTCATCCGCGCCGGGGAAGCGCGCCTCCCGTTGCATTTTCTCGATCAAGACAAAATTTTCACCTTCCTGCAAATGCAGATGCAATTCCGGCGTGCTGCTTGCCTGCGGCAATGCATTGAGTACGGCCGACGGATCCGCCAGCCGGCTCAACAACTCCAGCATGCGCGCGCCGGCATACAAGCCGTCGTCGAAACCGTACCAGCGATCCTTGAAAAACACATGGCCGCTCATCTCGCCGCCCAGCGGTGCGCCGGTTTCGCGCATCTTCGCCTTGACCAGCGAATGCCCGGTCTTCCACATCAAGGGCGTGCCGCCGTTGGCCCTGACCCAGGGCGCGATGTGCCGCGTGCATTTGACGTCGTACAGGATTTCACGCCCCGGATGGCGCGTCAGCACATCCTGCGCAAACAGCATCAGCTGGCGGTCCGGGTAGATGATCTGCCCGTCCTTGGTAACGATCCCCAAACGATCGCCGTCGCCGTCGAAGGCGAGGCCGATTTCGGCATCGGTCTCCTGCAGGCAGCGAATCAGGTCCTGCAGGTTTTCCGGATGCGCCGGATCGGGATGATGATTGGGGAAATTGCCGTCGACTTCGCAGAATAATTCGACCACGTCGCAGCCCATCGCGCGATACAGATCGCCGGCGAACGCGCCGGCCACGCCATTGCCGCAATCGATTGCAATTTTCATCGGGCGCGCAAGTTTCACATCGGAGACGATGCGCTCCTGATATTCGTTTTTGATGTCATAAGTGCGATAACTGCCGGCGCCTTTTGCAAGATCGCCTTTCACGATCGCGTGATACAACGCCTGGATCGTATCGCCGTAAATCGCCTCGCCGGCCAGCACCATCTTGAAACCGTTGTAGTCCGGCGGATTGTGGCTGCCGGTGACCATGATGCCCGACTGCGCATCCAATACGTGCGTGGCGAAATACACCATCGGCGTCGCCACCACGCCGAGGTCGATCACGTCCACGCCTGCCGCCTGCAAACCGGCGGCCAGCGCGGATGTCAATTCGGGTCCCGACAGGCGGCCGTCGCGGCCGATCACCGCCACCCGCTCGCCTTTGGCGCGCATCGCGGCGCCGAACGCCTGGCCGATCTGCGCGGCGATCGATGCATTCAGGGTCTTGCCGACGATGCCGCGGATATCGTAGGCCTTGAAGATACTTTGAGAGAGAGTCAGCATTATTTCCGTTTTCCTAAAATCATCCAGCGCGGCGCCTTGAACCGTACGATCCGCGCATACAACCACACGTAACTAATCACAAATAACAGGCAGAACACCATCAGCAGCCAAGTGTGGCGCCAAAACAGGGTGGCCGGAATCACTGCCATCAGCGATAACAGCCACAAGTACGGCGACGTCAATGCATTGCTGCGTGTCAGCGCCCGCGCATCCTTGCGTCCCACCGCCCACAATACCAGACGGCGGAATATCAGGCTATGCAGATGGATTCCGTCCGGCATGCCGGGCGATTTGCCACGCAAGAACAGTCGCCGATACACCGAGAACAAGGTTTCAAACACTGGATACATCAGCAACAATGCCGCATACCAGGTCGACACTTGCGGATTGCGCATCACCAGCAAAATCGACAATTCCCCCAGCATGAAGCCGAGAAAATACGCGCCGCCATCTCCCAGAAAAATCAGGCCGGCCGGATAATTCCAGATCAGGAAGCCGGTGGTGGCGCCGGCGACCATCAGGGTCAGCACCAATAGAAACATGTCATTGACTTGCCATGCCACATAACCGAGCGACAGCAGCATGCAAATGGTCACCACGCTCGCCAGGCCGTTGAAGCCGTCGATGATATTGACTGCATTGGCAATGCCGGCAACCGCCAGCACGGTCAGGGGCAGCGATATCCACATGTATTTCAACGACCAGGCGGACAATATCCAGTCGATTCTTTCGATGCGCGCGTCCAGCAAAAAATAACCCATCGCAGCGGCAAGCATGGTCAATATCAATCTGCGCAGCGGACTGACACGTTGCGTAAAGTCTTCGACGATGCCGCCAAAAAATGCAACGGACGCGCACACCAGCAGCCACACGATCC
Source organism: uncultured Oxalobacteraceae bacterium (assembly GCA_946478765.1). The sequence continues at coordinate 3,382 of CAMLDH010000205.1, forward strand.
ATTTCCCGATCAGCGGCTCACGCAGTATCGTGACCGCGCTGGTAAAGATGACGGCGAAAAAAATGCTCAAACCGCCGATTCTCGGCACTGCCACCGCATGGACTTTTTGCACGCCGAGCAGATTCGAGTCTAATGCGGTTCCATGCAATCTGGCTTGCTTGATAACAAGCAGCGTAAATAAAGCGGATGCGATAAAACTGATCAGAAAAGAAAACATTTATTTGTGCGCATTATTTGCCGATTGGATTTTTTGTAACGCGGCGCGATTGATCGCCTCTTTTTCATTGTCGGAAAACCAGCCCCATTTATTGAAATACAGTATCGCGGACCGGATATGGTGCAGCAGCAGTTTCCGGCTTTTGTACGATCCTTTGCCGTAGTCATGAATCACCGATACGTGGGGAAAGTACACCGTCCTGGCGACCCGCCCGATACGGCGCGACAAATCGACATCCTCGAGGTACATGAAGAAGCGCTCATCGAAACCGCCGGTTTCACGCAGCACCGCTGTGCGCATCAGCATGAAGCAGCCGGATAGCGCCGGCACATCCATGATTTTGTCATAGCCGCTCTGATGCAGCTCATACCACGCCAGCCGCCCGCTATAGCGATACAGCGCCGGAAAAAAACGCCGGATCAGCAAGTCGACCGGATTCGGCAGCAATTTGCACAGATACTGCTGCTGCCCGCCGGGGTAATAGACATTGGGCATGAGCAAACCGATATCCCGCTGCTGGTTCATGTAGTCCAGCAGGGCCGGGATCACACTGGCGCTAAAGCTGATGTCGGGATTGAGCACCAGATGATATTCCATGCCTTCCGTCATCGCCTGACGGATCGCGACATTATGCGCGGCGCCGAAACCGGGATTATGCGGAAGATGGATGTAACTTGCGCCGAATTTCTGCGCCACTGCAACCAGTCCATCCTGCGGCGAGTTATCGATGACATGCAGGGACACCGGCAACGGCGACGCCGTCACACTGCTCAACAAGTGTTCGATCTGGGCCGGATCATTCTGGTAACAGACTACGGAGCAACTAATACCCATGACGCAGCCTCAACATGTCAACCCTGTCTTTTTTATTCAGCAAGCCGAACCATGCACCGGCCACTGCGCCTCCCACTGCCAGAACACCAACCGCTGCCCGCCATTGACCCTCCCATTCCGGCCCGGTCACCGAACCGATCACGGCAATCAGCGCACAACCTGCGAACAATCCCGTTACCATCGTTTCATTCGCACCGTGTCGCGCCGCCATTTTAAGCAATAACAGACAATCCAGCGAAACCCGGAAGGTCCACATCCATGCCGCACCGACGATCCCCCACTGCTGCACGCAGAGATACAAACCGAACACATACAGGGGCAATTCGATCAGGTGAATGCGCGCAGTCAGATCGGAGCGCCCAAGGCCTTGTAACCATGCGAACGGCACTTGCGCGATCGAATTGGCGAATATGCCGACTGCAATGATTTCGACCACCCGATAACTGTTGAATGCGAATTCCTGTCCCATCCAGAGCCGCATCGCATCATACGCACTGGCCGCCGCCAGCATGGACAATGGCAGCATTAACGCCGCCGCGACACGGACTCCACGCCGATATAACGCCACCACGTGCGCTTCCGGTTCAGGATGGGCGACTCCGGCAAACTTGGGAAATAATACGCCGGCAAGCGCCCCGGGAATCAACAGAGTCCGCAACATGACTTCTTGCGAAGTGACATACCAGGCAACTGCATTAGCGGGCACCAGCGCCGCCAATGCGAACCGGTCAAAATACACCATCAGCGGACTGATTAAATTGGAAACGGTAATCCATCCACCTTCGTGAAAAAATAATCGGATGGAACTCAGGCGTCGCGGGGCAAACCCCACCATTATCCCCCTCTCAACCTGAACGCAAGCCCATCCATGCGCCAGAAGTCCAAGCACGCGTCCCAGCACAATCGCTGCGATCATTGCATCCAAGGTTGGCATATATAACGCCACCACGGCAGGCGCGGCATAGGTCCATGCGCCAAACACGGTGCGCAATAGATTTACGCGTGCAAATCGCTGCAAGCCCTCCAATGCGCCACGCAACCAATTGGTCGCGAGCGATACCGGAATACACCATGCAACCCAGCCCCATCCGATGGCAAATTCCTGCCCTAACGAACTTGCGGCTAAAAAATTTGCAAACACCGGCCGCGATGCCAATAACAAAAATCCAATAAGCAGCAATACGGGGACTGCCCTCCACCACAAAAATCCCCGCAACTCAGTCAACTCTTCCGCCAATGCCCCTCGCTCGACTGCCTGTGCCACGCGCCGCGTTACCACCCGGCTTAAGCCGAAATCCAGAAAACCAAAATAGCCGATGATTGCCCACACTACGCCCAGCGCGCCCAATCGCTCTACCCCTGTGTGGTGTGCAATCATCGGCACGGACACAAGCGCAACAAACATTGGCAAAATATTGCCGATCAAATTAAAAAGCAAAAATCGAAAGCCGGTCATACCCGAACTACTATCAAATCCGTCATCATCACATTCTCTATGAAGAAAGATGCGCATTAACAATCAAGAAAACCGGTAAAACTTACCGGACCGCGGACTCTACGATGCGCCCGCTGCGGCCACATATGCCATCAAACAGGCCTTTTAAAATCAAACGCGCCCGTTCCAACCGACGTGGCGCCAAAACCATATAGATCACAAAACGCACCAATAGCCGAATGGAAAAATGCAACTTCCAAGAAAAGGGAATCTGCTGCATCCTGCACATCAACACGGTATTGCGATATACGTAATAGTGCCGAAGCGGGTTATGCAGCGGCAGCACGCGCCCCAGAATATGTATGCCGCTGTCCCCCAGACTATGCTGCATGATAGCGGCCCCGACGCCAAATAATCGATAACCTTGGCTCGACGCACGGAAGCACCATTCCCAATCCACGCCATCAATGAACAATGTTTCATCCATGAGTCCGACCGCTGCCAGCGTTTGGCAAGAAATAAGGCTGCCCGATGAAATCAATACACTCGCCTCAATGACGTCATCGGCATAGCGCGAATATATTTTGTGAAAAGTCCAACGATAAAAACGCAAGAAAGGCGCTCGCCGACCGGATGTTTCATCATTATATTGAGGGCCGACTGCAGCGACCTTATATCCATCATTCACAAGACGCTGGCTTACGTTCAGCAGATTTTCCACGCAGCCCGGTAGCAATTGGCTATCGTGATCGAGCAGCAGCACAAAAGCATATCCACTCTCCATGGCGTACCGTATGCCGGCATTGTGGGCCGCCGCAATGCCGAGATTTTGGCCAAACTCGATTAATTTCAGCCCAGGCCGATCTATCGACTTATGCAGAAATTCGATCGTTTGACTAGTAGATCCATTATCGACAATAACGACAAAATCGACTTGTGCAACGACTGACTCCACCAACGTTTGAATACGTGTCAGATCGGGGTTATAAGTCACAATCACGGCACATACCGATTGATTTTTGCAATCGGATTGCGATAAGTGTATTTCTAGAGCGGTTTTCATATCAGTGTGCGGGTGGTGCGGGTTGATTTGGGGTGCAGTGCAAGGCGCGAGGAG
>CAMLDH010000206.1 GCA_946478765.1 uncultured Oxalobacteraceae bacterium
TGAAGGCAAAGGCCCCACATGTTCATCCGCCAGCTCTACATCTAACTCTGCACTCGGTACTAATGTCCGTGGAGATGCGCTCGCCAAACCACTTTCCTGGATCATCTCTCGATGTGCACCTGAATTCTGTGGCACTTCCTGTCGCACTTCCTGCAACTCTATCCCTTCACGCGATACTGATGTCCGTGGAGCGACACCACTTTCCAGGTCTGGAAGTTCTTCAATTTGTGGATGTGGCACCAAGGGTTCTGCGTTGACGTTATTCCGGATTGATCCTAAGCTTTGCGCATTGGCATTAAACTTGATATAGAGGCTGCCAGCGACAAGGCAAGAAACCAAGCCCGATTCCATTATGCTTCTAGGGTGTGAGTTACTCTTTAGGAATTTGTTATCAGATTGATTGAGCAGATTCGAGATGGCGAAGCCAACTGAAGCTCCCGTTGACAGTAATCCGGCACGCATTTGGGCTGAACCAATGAGTCGCCCAGCGATGCTTTTGAATGTCTCGGGATTGATTTTAGCGGTCGTGAAACTGCCACTTAGACTGTCCCCTCCAAATGTATGCGGTTTCATCGCGGCATTTTCTTCCGCCTCTGTTGGGGGCGGGAGGTCATTCCTTCGATGTTGTAGCCGGAGGTCGATGACGGCTTGTCTCTGTGCCCTCTGAGCGCGCATCAGGTTGTCATCTATACCGTTGATAACTTCACCTAGAGCATTTAATGCCGACATTACAGTTAATACCTGGACACGCTGAAGAGCAGTCTTGACATCGGGGCTTTTCTGTGTCCATGCATTGCCGTTTACAAGCGTAGGCAGACCAGTGAGAGATCTCAATGCTCCGTCCTGCCCATGTCCAACAAATGCTTGATTAATGATATATCGCACTCCACACTCAAGCGCTTCCGTATGGTTCAAGTTTGCATCGCCGGCTTTGACTCCCCAGATATGTTGCGCAGCTTCTCGCAAAGGAGCATATATGGCGTTGCGAAAGGTTGATTTCGTCATAGCCGCCCCAAGACCATCGATAAGCAGATTAGGCGGGAGGCCCGCTTTTTTCCTATCTTGCGACTGTAAAGTCATGGACAAGGCCACTAAATCCTGGGTTAGGGGGACAGCCATATAAGCCGCAGTGTCCCGCATGCGCATGTTGTTAAGAATTTTTAACGTCCTCGCAGGATCCACCTCACCTCGCGCTGGGCGATGCAAAAGGCCATTTTCGCCTTCTGCTAAATGGTCGCGTACCCGCGCCTGTGTAACGCCACGTTTGTCACGATGGCGGTAAACTTGGCAGAATGCAGTTATTTCTTCTGGCGATTTTCCAAAATGCGCGGCGACCGCAGCTAATTTTTTTTCTTCGCTCAAATTAAGATTTCTTACAAGTCCCAGCGCTAATGTGCCTCCATGGTAAAGCCCCAGCGCAATTTGAGCGGAGATTGCGGTTTGATAGTCACCATTTTGTACTGCTATTTTTATGTACTCTGCAGGCACCCTTCCCAGCGTGTCCGAGATGGTAACGATCACACCTTGATGGATCGCAGTTGCCAAACAGCCCCTCCATGTCCTCGCGGCAGTTTGCTCCCTTAGGTCGATTGCCGACGGGTGTTCATTATTCCGCTGCACAGATCGGGCGATCCAAGGAAACACGCCTGCGAGGGGAGCTCCTCCAACGCCTCCCGGCGTGTTGCCCGCTATTGGACTGAGTAGCGCTAGCAGAGTGCTTTTCGCTGCATTCCCGCTTGCTTGCAACACAGTCATGGCGCTGCTTCCGACTGCCTGTCCGGCTGATTGCAACCGTTGGCTGACTGTTGGTGCTTCATTGTTTACTGGCTGAGGTACTGTATTTGTCAGATGAATGTTGTTACGTGATATGTCCATGATATTCTGATATTTTCTATGTATTGTTGAGTTGTCCTTGAAGCGAATTGCGGATCCCCCTGGATACGCCGTACGCCTCCGAACGTTGGCTAAGCGCATCGGGGTGGTATCGCTTGCGCGATTCGTCCCCTACCTCCTTACAGAGAAACGCAAGCCTTGTTTTTTCGTGCGGGCCAATAATGGCGTGTCGCCCAGCTTATTCCGTCTCTGCCACTTCTGGCGCTATCAACGCAATGAGCTCGCGCCATTGTGAAATTACCGTGGCGTGCACACGCAGCGCATTCATCATGGCTTCCGGCTGCATTTGATCAATCTGTACTACCACCATCAGCACAAGTTGATCGTCTTCTGGGTCAAGGCCAAATATCGGCGCTGCGCTGGAAGCCGTTGCCATTTGAAACTCCAGCATATGGCGCAAAACATCGTTCTGCTTCTCCGGCGGCAGTGTGCCGATATATCCGTGTATGACCACCTGCTTATCCGATCCGGAGGCGGCTGGTAAAAAACCGAATTCCGCACCCCGGTAGCCAAATCCCCTGTTTTTAGCGGCATTTTCAATGCGATCTTCAGGCAGTCCGCAGGCTTTGCAAACTTCTCTGAACCATTCTTCATATGCATATGTTGTGGAAGCTTCCATTTCTTTCTCCGTAGTTAGTTTGTTGTATTAAATAATCGCTTTAATTGTGTATTCATGGCCGAATACCCTGATGCCTGCATCAGGGTCTCGGCTGAAAGATACGGCTATGCTGCGAAAATTAAGCGTGGCTATGGCGCATCACCATCGAAAAGTTGTTTTGCCGCATTTCTAATGTCATGACTGCATATTGGTACGCTGTACCCATCTGTTGCAACAGCTGTGCATATCGTTCCAATTGATATTAAAAAATTATTGCATTGGTGCAGAAAGGCAAACTGGGCCACCTTAAAAATGCCCACTTATAAATGCCATTGCCTAGAGATGGAAAGAAATCCCGAGGGATGTCTTCGGAAGACGAGTTTGCGGTGGTATGGGAGACCACCGTGCTCAATGTAGTGGAGCTGGCGCGTATTGCTGCGGCAAGGAGCTGTTTGTAGAGGCAGTGCCATTGGTGGCAGATTGGCATTAGTCATACCCCCCCCCCACTTTAAATGGGGGGTTAACCTTTGTACCGGCCGACTGACAAACGGCGGCTTCTCCGTGCGGGAGATCCGATGGTCGATTGAGTCGGCTTTTCCTATCAGGCGAGTTCTGGCCCAATTGCTCTTTTTTCGTTCTCAGCGCGTACGGCTTTCAGCGTTCCCAAGCTTTGCGCACATGCGTTGAATTTAATATAGGCGAGAGAGACACCAGCACTTACGAGGACGCTGTTAAGAACGCCTGAAGAATTTATGTCAAGTTTGTTCTCTAATTTGGCGACACCAGTGGCCATTGCGTTCACATATGCGTAAAGCCCTCGGCGCGTGACCATCGCCCCTCCAGCCCTGCGGCCGATATTACGGAGTGCTTGAGCGAAGCTTTGATCCTTGATGCCAAGATCAAACGCGAATTCGGCCTGTGCTGCCACTGTCTTGAGTTGATCGGGCGTGGGTGGAGCCATTCCACTGGCCCGATGTTGTTCTACGAGATCTTTCTTGGCAAGCTCGGCGCATTTTTTTGCGCGGTCCGAAGTGTCATCCGCCCAGTTAAAGGATTCGCCAATCGCATTTACGACCGAATATGCCGCCAGAACGGAGACTTTTTCTTTCCAAGTGCTTACCAAGCGGGTGGCTTGTAACTCTGATGCCGTCGTTACGGAGAGCCTTTCTCCCCAAGTGCTTGTCGAGGGTTCGGCTTGTACCCATGCATTCGCAGGAGCTAACAGCGAGTTATGGGTAACGGCTTGTGCCGCTGCGCTTTGCCCCTGGTCGACTGCGGTCTCTATCCCCACATATTTGATTGCCGACCACCCTGCTTCCGAATGTGTCAGATTTGCTGATCCGCCCTTCGGGCCTGTAAATACTTCCTGGCCTATTTCACGCAGACCGCCATACAAGGCAGAACGAACAACTTCCTTGGTCATGTTTTCTGCGAGCGTCATGAAAAGCGGATTGGCAAAGGCTGCTGGAGACAATGTTGCGATTAGATTCATGCTGAACGCACCTGCGGGCATGAGCGCGGCGCCGCCTGCCATCGTCAGCCAATCACGTTTGGCTCTCGCTTCCAGCGTCGCCTTTTCGGTATCCGGCTTCGCATCAAATGTTTCCTGCGTTATTCCATGATGCGCGGCTATTACAGCCGATTTCTGGTTCTCACTGAGATCACCAAGATTCATGTTTTTCAGGAGAAATGCAACCTGGCCAGCCGCAACAAGGGTCAAAGCTCCGGTAACCGCGAGCGGCACTGCAAAGTTACCCTCTTCAAGCTCATCCGAGGTAGCCTGAGCGCTGACTCGTCCAATCGTATCGGCTATGCTGACAATGGCCGTTGCATATATAAAAGATGCAGCCGTTCCGCCCGCATAGGTGCCAACGTTCTTTAGGAATGCCAAGCCTTTTTCCGATAAACCTGTTCCATCAGGCGCGAACAACTCCTTCACCGATGAGGGTATCAGTCGCTGGGGTAACTTTAGTACAGAATCTGCTCGACCGGACACCGTTTGCCCTGCTACGAGCTCTACCCCTGTCACGGTTTCTTGGGCGAATAACGCGGTTTCTACGGCGAATTGCGCCAAGTTCTTCACCGTCTCGACCGAGGCATTTAGAATGATCGATCCGGCCGATTTTACAATGTTGTTATATCCTGCGGCGGTGCCATCGTACGCTGCCGAGACACCTCCTGCCAAACCGTCCACTGCAGAATTGAGCAACCTCCGCATCGTCGCACCGCCCCCCGACAAACGGGCCATGGTTGCTGCAGTATTTTCCGCATTTTGTGCAGGCAGTTGCTCAAGCGATAGCTCTGGAGCGCTCCTCGATGCGACAGGTAACAACGGTTCAGTAAGGGTAAGATCGGGAGGAAGAATCGCGGAATGTGAAGTTGATGCAGTTAAAGTCATTGTATTGATTGCTTATGTTTGGCTTGTTTATTGCTTGCATAGAAAGTATCACCTTATGCACTCCAGGCTGTTTCTGAAGGCAATGAGATGCTGTGGTGTTGGTCCCGATGCGGTTTTGACATCGGTTGCCGGTTTTGGCTGACCGATATCCAATCCCCGAAATCCCACAAAGGGAAATCGTTTGCGAAGGAACGTGTACGGATCAACGAACTCCGGTAACTTGGGGTTGAAAATGCCTGATATAGAAAGAAATATGCATGTTCTGCCCACGTTACAAGATTTGCATCTGTGGTAACCCACCAAAAAAAGTTCCATTAAAAGTGTTCTGAGTTACAAATAAACGCTTCCCTTTCTGTGCGCAGGCAAGCATTCGGCAAATTGCCCAGAGCCAGGCACAAGGCTACATCGCCTCGATCCGCTCACTGTCGAGTTCGTCGATCAAGTTGTCAGGTAGATCGGCGACGATGGTCTCGCGAGAGTTGTTGCTGGCTTCACCGCTACGGTATACCGAGCGCGTGATACGGAGTGCTGCCGCTTTGCGGGCCAGTGTCCGAAGGCGCCGCATTGCGATTTCCGTTGCCAGTGGCGTCGATGCATTGTTCAGCCTGTTGCCGGTCAGTGCACAGGCCTATAAATTGACCATCGAATTGGCGGTGGTCTGCGTCTTGCTATGGATGAATCTGCGCGGTGCCAAGGAATCGATCGAGATCCTGCTGCCGATTTTCATGGGCTTCGTCATTACCCATGTCTTGATCATCCTGTACGGCATATTCGTGCACGCAGGCGCCATTCCGGCGCTGATCCCCGACACGATGGTCGAAACCAAGAAAATGGCAGCAGAGACGTCTTGGCTGTTTACCATTGCGTTGCTGTTGAAGGCATACTCGCTGGGCGGCGGTACTTACACGGGTATTGAAGCCGTCTCCAATAACGTGAATTCTCTCGCTGAACCACGCGTCCACACCGGCAAGATGACGATGCTGTACATGGCGTTCAGCCTGGCCTTCACCGCCGACGGCATCATCCTGTTATATCTGCTCTGGAATGCCAAACCGGTCGAAGGACAAACGCTCAATGCGGTGGTATTCAATTCCATTTTGGGGAACATGGGGTTTAACGGTACCGGCCTGGCCATCGCTTTGTCGGCCGCGCTGGCTTTCGAGGCTGGCTTGTTGCTAGTCGCCGCAAACACTGGTTTTTTTGGGCGGACCGTCGGTACTGGCCAACATGGCGGCCGATTCCTGGGTGCCGCATAAATTTCGCTATCTATCGACACGGCTGGTCACGCAGAACGGCGTATTGGTGATGGGGATAGCTGCTTTTGCCGTGCTGCTCTGGAGCGCCGGCAAAGTGGATTTGCTGGTGGTCCTTTATAGTATCAACGTGTTTCTGACGTTCAGCCTGTCTCTTGCGGGATTATGTATTTACTGGATCAGGCACCGCAAGGATGGCGGGCACTGGATTATTTCGTGGACTTTTGCCATAGCCATGGGATGGCATCAAGCGCCTATCTTGGTTTTGGCACGGATGCGGTAGTCGAGATCATCAGGCTCTGCCAAGAAATCAATAAAGACTATCCAAACTCGATTTTCTTCACCAGCAAGCTGATCTTTGAGCAGGACAATTGGTTCACCCGTCTGCGGCATAACCAAGCGGCGCTCGCCATCCAGCGGCGCTTGCATTTCGATGGTCTACAGATGATCATCCTGCCGATGAAGGTATAGGCGTCATCTGCGAGCAATTGGGATCGCACTCCTCTACAGACGCGCCGAGCGCCGCATCGAGCGCAGGCCAGAACTTCGGGTACGCTTTGCCGAATGGCTCGACACGGCCCATCGGATTCACGCGCAGCAGCGGCACGACAAGCACAAGCGCTACAGCATGCAAGCGCCGGAAGTGGAATGTATCGCCAAGGGCAAGACGCACAAACACGACGCATTCGGCGTGAAAGTCAGTGTGGCCACGACCAACCGCGACAATTTCTTGGTCGGCATCGAATCGTTGCCGGGCAATCCCTACGATGGGCATACGCTGGAGCGTGCAATCGAACAAGTCACCGCATTGGCTGGCAAGACGCCCAAACAAGCG
>CAMLDH010000207.1 GCA_946478765.1 uncultured Oxalobacteraceae bacterium
GCGGACAGTCAGTTCCCCGTCATTCCCGCGCAGGCGGGAATCCATAGGTCGGTGGAGCGAGCAAGCTCAGTATGGATTCCCGCCTGCGCGGGAATGACGGGGAAAGGTTTTTCGGTAGCGCTCGGGTTCTATCCCGCCTTCGAACATGTCAAAAGAATTCTGAACACCTGCTTAGTCATGCCATTCCTGGTGGCTTTGGCTACTGCAAGGCCTCTGACGCATGCCGAGGGGAATTCACCTCCGTATCAGGCTCTGCGAGTCGGCAAACTTCAAGCATGTCATCGGCCCACTGCGGATAAGGCGGCTCACCCCCACTGAGTGCCTCGGCGTGATACGCCCGGATTGCGTTTAATGCCATTGCACGCAGCCGATTGATTGCAGTCATCGCGATTCCTCAAAAAAATTCATGATTGAATGCTAAATTTTCCCCACCGGGAATGCTTGATGTCGATCAGGCTTTAATCTGATTGGCGCATGGAATAGGGCTGTCTCAATCAGGAATCAAATCTTGCGCTGCATGCTGTCGTGAATAGCCCTATCCAGATGGGCCATATCGCTTGCATCAAATGAGCAGTCGCCGAAATCGATGTATCCGGCTTTCGCATTTTCTTTGAGCCACTGGTAACAGGCGGCTTGATCGCACACCTTGAGCATCTCTTCCGCCCATTGCGGATAGACCGGCTCGCCACCCGCGAACGTCTCGCTCGCATACTGCGCGAGCGCGTCATTTGCCATCGCCTTCAAATGTTCTATTTCGACCATGCTGCCCTCTGGATGGCGCCGCATTTCTACCGCATGCGGACATCGTACCGCAGCCACACCATGGATGTTAAGCGAGATGCGCTGATGCAGATAGACGTTCTCAATCGAAAGGGCGTGTTTGCGGCAACTCAAGCATGCAATTGATTCGATGCGACAAGCCTTCTCAATTTTTCCATATGGGTGCTTAATAAATACCTTGGAAAATATTTGAGGACAGCAAATGGCCGAAGCAGAGAGATTGTCGAATAGCACTGCGCAGTCCAGCGAAATCACGATTTCCTGCTATCCGCATGAGATCCCGCCCTTTGTCGAACGCGACCTGGTGCGGCTGTATGGGCATCTGTTTTCTTCGCTCCCGTTTTTCAGAATTTTCAAGTCGCTTGAGGATGTCAGCACCTATGTTGTCCGGCAAGGGGGACAGGCAATCACGGTGCTATTGTTCCGCTACAAAGAAGGTGAGATCGACGTATTCAACGAAATGATACGTATCGACGAAGCAGAGCTCCAGCGATTTGCCAGCTATATGTTTGCCAAATTCGACAGAGCCTGCGTCATCAGCTTCAAAGCGATCCAAACCAATCTGCAAAGGTTGCCGTTCCCGTTTCAGCAGCATAACGCCAAGGATGATTTCGTCATCCTGTTGTCGCGCATGCCTCATGACTATACTGCGCGCCTTGGAAAAGCGACGCGCGCGAACATCAAGCGTTATATGAAAAGGCTGCTCCGAAATCATCCTTCATTCAGCTACCAGTTTTATGAGAAGGAAGACATCGATGAACAGCATATTCGCGCCATTATCGATCTGAGCAAGGACAGAATCTCGGCCAGGAAAAAGAAATTTGGCGTCGATGAGAACGAGACGCAGGGGTTGATCCGTCTTGCGAAAGTGTGCGGCATGATCAATGTGGTGCGGATCAACGGTCGCCTGTGTGCAGGCACCATCAGCTATCGCACCGGCTCGGGTTATATCGCGGTGGTCAATGCCCATGATGCCCAATTCGACGAATACTGGCTCGGCACGCTTTGCTATTACCTGACGATTTGCGAAAGCATGGTCCGAGGCGGCAAGGCGTTCCACATGGGCGGCGGGCGGTACGAATACAAGAAGCGCCTGTTGGGTGTCCGGCAGGATATGGACCGCATAGAAATATATCGCTCGTACTGGCACTGCGTGCTGCGCTTCGATCGGGTGCTGAAGACCCTCTTTGCGAGCTGGGTGCGCACACTGAAAGTATGGGTGCTCGCGCGCGAGAAGAGTCTCATTTCACAATTGGTGATCCGCATCCTGCATTTCTATCGCGTACTGAAGGACATGCGAAAAAATTAGCGTGTGCCTCATTGCATCATGATTGCAAGTCAATCGTGTGAGCGAATCGCATGGCAAGCGATTCAAAGATCAATATTGCGCAAATATTTTTTGCGAAAATCTCCATAAAATAAAGACGTCCCTTGCGCATGCGAACAGGGAATCGCGCATTTCATGCATTCGAAAGCATGGTCATTACGATACGCGCACTACTTTTTCCGGAATTGATAAGCCATGAATGTTTGCGACCACTCTTCAAGACATGTTCCGTTTGATCCTTGCCAGATACTGGCTGCGGAGGATGCCGCAATAAGACTCTTTGACGCAGGATTCAAGCGCGAAGCCATATCGCTGGTAAGCCACGCGCAAAATTCGGCGGAACTGCATGGCGATCTGGTGCAATCGGCCCCCGTCGCCAGGCTCGCGCCATTGAAGAAGCGATTTACGACAACCGATGTCGTCATTGCCTTGCACCAGCCGTCATATCTTCCATGGCTTGGATATCTTCACAAAATATATTATGCGGACAAATTCGCTATCCAGGACGATGTCCAGTTTACGCGCAAGTCCTTCATCAAAAGAGCGGTGATTAAAAAGCCCAATTCGAATGCGTCAACGTATCTTTCCATCCCGGCGAAAAAGCACAGCGATCGTTGCGGCATCAGCGAAATTGAAATAGACGATTCAGACGATTGGCGTGCGGAGCATCTGCGAAAAATCCATGCCGCCTATTCCAGGACGATGTACTTCGGGGAGTTCTTTCCGAAACTGGAAGCCAGCCTGGCCGATACCCGGCGCAGCAGCGCATTGGTGGATGTGACAAGCGCCATGCTATTTTTCCTGTTGGACGTGCTGGGGATAGAAAGAGAGATTGTCCTGTTAAGCAATTTGACCGAAGGCATGACATTTTCAAATGCGCATGAGCGGAATATGTCGATGTGCCGGCTGCTGGGGGGCACCATTTATTTTAGCGGCGCCGGCGCAAGGAAATATCACGAAGGGAGGCCTTTGCCTGAAAGGATGAAATTAATTTATCAGAATATCGCGAATTACCTGAACGAACATCCTTATCTTCCGAAAGAACAATTCATCAATGGCTTGTCGGCGTTGGATGCGCTGTTTTGCATCGGGCCGAAACGCATTATCGGTATTTTCGAGGACTATGAAAATCCGATATTCAATACGCTCAATACGCCGCATGTCCTGCATGGGGTGCAGTAGCCGGCGCTCGATCCGCGACCCGCCAAAAGTCATTTTTCTACCCGCTTAGAATTCCCGCGCGTATGGCTTTTCGGTGCCGGACAGGCTGCACGCAATGTGGGTCATCCACCCGTAGGTCCGATCTGTCATCAGAGTGGTCGTTCCGATGATTGCCGCAACCACGCCGAATCCAATTGTCGCGGCAACAGAATGGTCGAGCGCAGGCTGTTTCATCGGCCGGGAGAGCGCGATAAAGCCGAGGGATATCGCATACCCCAGCGCGCATCCACCGATCGACTCTGACGCAGAATGCGTGTTATGCACAGAAACCGCAAAGCCCATCATCGCTGCAAACAGAATGCCGAATAACACGCCGGACATGCGCAGGGACCGCGAAGCATGTTGCAATATCAGATAAAACAATAACGGCATCACGGCTGCGGTCCGCATCGAGTGGCCGCTAAACCCCTGGAAGTCGAGCGCGCTGATTGTCACCCCCCATCCAATGAAGGCAATTTGTGTCGCTGCGACGATGGCAAGTCCAACGGAAAACAGGACGCCCCATAGCCACGCCATGCCCCAGGCACCCCCTGCCGACAGCCATGTAAAAATTGCCATTGCGGCCGGGATCATGACGAGACTGCCGCCAAGAGCGATGAATTCCTGCCAGTAATTTGTCATTGCTGTGTGCGCCATTGTCTTCTTTCTATCTGCCGCTATTCATGAAGCAGGTTCCAATTTATTCAAAAGTGAATCGGCCCTGATTAAGTTACATCAATAGAGCGTTACGCCGGCGAAGAATTCACTTCTGTCTTCGAACATGGAAAGCAAAATCGATTCACGCAATGCGTGCCCTGGCATGGCCGACGCGGCATCAGGTCTTTCATCCATCGATCGAACGGCATCCGCTCGATTGCATCCTTGTTCGCGCCGCCGACCCGGCATCGGCATTCCGGCAATCCGCATCGTTCACGCCGAACGCGGCAGGGCCGGTCAAGCGCTGAGGATCGGCGCGTCAGAGTAAAAGAGCGGCACAAATGTTCGCTTGTTATAAAGAGCAATTAAATTGGCGTTGAACATGACGATGTAAATCCTCGATATAGGTTAAGAAGGTATTTGATACTTGTCATAGCTGAGCGAACGCTATTCCAACACACTCTCTACAAGTCGGCGCGTTATGCAAGGGCGTGCGGCGAAGGGAGAATCGTAGAGGTCACGGAATCGCAGATGCGGCAACCGAAGCCAAAGGACTGCATCGCAGCAGTCGGGAGTTCGAGATGTTATTCAATATGGTGAAAATCGCTGTAGAGCCTGCGCGTTCCGATTGTCGACGACACAGTGACCGGAATCGACGACGACATCATTCGTAGCCGTGGTTTGGTGGCCGTCTGATTTTTCGATCCTGTACCGGTCCCGAAATAAGCATCATCACGCAATGCATGGAACTGTCGAATCACCGGATGCCACGGCGCTTTCCGGGGGAGGCGGCACGCCGCGGATTTTTTCGGCGATATTCACGCATCGCGCGATGATGGGGGATTGCAGTAACGCGACGCGGTTCAGCTCCAGGTTTGCGCGAATCGGCAGCATGCGGATGCGCCCGCAGGTGTGGCAGGAAATCGCCAGTTTATTGAAGAACGCATCAAATGACAAAATCGAACAAGATGAGTTTGGATGAAGTCCGCAGCAAACTGATTTCGATGAACCGTGTAATGAAGGTTGCGTTAATGCTGACTGCGGATTTTCTCGCACTGCCGTTGTGCTTCCTGATCGCGATGCTGCTGCGGCTGGGAGATATCGATGCGGCGATGCGCTATGAACCGGCTTCGTATGTGGTCATCGCGCTGATTACGATTGCCGCTTTCAGCATGACAGGCTTGTACCGGGTAGTGGTTCGCTTCATTGACTATCGCCTGCTGGGTGCAGCCGGGATCGGGCTCGCGGTAGTCGTGCTGTGCGCCTATCTCCTGTCGGTGTCGATGCCCGACAAGAGGCTGCCGCACAGCGCCATCCTCATTTACTGGTTCATCGCGTTCTCCTACGTGGTGACGACGAGATTGATCGTGCGCGCATTCCTGAGCGGCCACGCCGGAAAAATGCGCGAGCCGGGCAAGCCGGTGGCGATCTATGGCGCGACCGAATTGGGCGCGCGCGTTGCGCTCGCGATGCGGGCAAGCGGCGAATATCGCCCGGTCTGCTTTATTGATGAAAAGCGCAATCTCAACAATCACACCATCGCCGGAATCATGGTGTTCCACTCGACGCACTTCGTCGAAATGGTCCGCAAGCTGTCGATTGAACTGGTCGTCATCTCGGTCCCTTCAACATCATCGGAGCGGCTTCTCAAGATACTGCAGATGATGGGCGCCGCAGGCATCCCGGCCAAGATACTGCGCAATATGCTGGAACTCGCAGACGAAAAGTTTTCGTCCAAGTCCATTCGCGAGATCAAGATCGACGATCTTCTGGGACGTGCCCCGGTGCCGCCCCGCATGGATTTGTTTGCCAAATGCGTGGAGCAAAAGAATGTGCTGGTGACGGGCGCGGGCGGATCGATCGGCAGCGAATTGTGCCGCCAGATCATGACTTTGTCGCCGCGCCAGTTGCACCTGCTGGACCACTCGGAGTTTGCCCTTTACACCATCAAGCAGGAGCTTCAGGCGCGCTTTCCCGGCCTGCCCGTGCAGGCGCATCTGGGTTCCGTGTGCAGCGCGTCGCTGGTCGAGCGGCTGATGCAGGAAGGCGTCATCGACACCGTCTATCATGCCGCCGCCTACAAGCACGTGCCACTGGTGGAAGCGAACATCGTCGAGGGCATCCGCAACAACGTGCTGGGCGCGAAAATCGTCGCCTGCGCCGCCGAAAAATATCACGTCGATACCTGCGTCCTGATTTCCACCGACAAGGCGGTTCGACCCACCAACATGATGGGCGCCAGCAAACGCATCGCGGAACTCATTTTCCAGGCGGCTGCCGCCAAATCCACGTCCGGCACCACATTCTGCATGGTCCGCTTCGGCAATGTGCTGGGCTCGTCCGGTTCCGTCATACCGCTGTTCCAGCATCAAATTGCCACCGGCGGCCCGCTAACGATTACCCATCCCGATGTCATTCGCTACTTCATGCTCATCCCCGAAGCCGCCCAACTGGTCATACAGGCGGGCGCCATGGCTAAAGGCGGCGAGGTGTTCGTGCTCGATATGGGCAAGCCGATCAAAATTGTCGATCTGGCGCGGACCATGATCAAGATGTGCGGGCTGGTGGAAAGAGACAAGCTGAACCCGCATGGCGATATCGAACTGCAGTTTGTCGGCATGCGTCCCGGCGAAAAGCTCTATGAAGAATTGCTGATCGGAGACGACGCGGTGCCGAGCGAACATCCGCGCATCATGTGTGCTACGGAAAACGCCCTGCATCCCGAGGTGCTGGATCAATACATTGCGCATCTGATGGCGGCATGCAATACCAATAACCGAATCACCATTGAATCCATGGTGAAGGACATCGTTACCGAATATATTCCGCCGACGAAGGTGGAGGTGATGACGATGCCGACGCCGGCGGTTCAGTATCACTGAAATGGGCTCTACCGAGTTTTTAGGAAGTAAATGCGGAGTCATGTATTGGGGCATTCAACCTCACTCCTTTAAAGGTCTTTGGAAGTTCAATTTTCAAGTTGAGGGTTTCTGGTTTTTCTCAC
>CAMLDH010000208.1 GCA_946478765.1 uncultured Oxalobacteraceae bacterium
ACGGTGCCGGGCGATCTTGCTGTCAGTCAGGACTGGTATGACTGGTTCGTCGCCACCACGCCGGACCGGGATAACCAAGTTTATCTTGGTGCGATCGATATCCATCGTGGTGATCTTGCCGGCGGCACCTGGACCTGGACCAAGATTTCCGCTAAAGCCACCGGCGATTCCATTCATCCCGATCAACATGCGATCGCCTTCCACCCGAGCGACGCCAACACGATCTTCGTCGGCAATGATGGCGGGCTGTTTCGCTCGCCCAACTGCGGCGTGAACTGGACGCCGCTCAATAATGGATTGGGGATAACCGAGATCGAATATCTGGCGCAGGACTACGGATCGGTCAGGCTGATTCTTGGCGGCACCCAGGACAATGGATCGATCCGCTACACCGGCTCCTCGGTGTGGGAGCACGCTCAGGACGGTGACGGCGGCGACTGCGGCCTCGACCGCGATAATCCGAACATATGCTTTCACACGTTCTTTGGCATGGGCATGGAGCGATCGACGAGCGGCGGAGGCTGGGGTAGCTGGAACTGGATCGGCCCTTCGGTACCTGCGGGTTACGGCGCCTTGTTCTATCCGCCGGTTGAGGTGAAGAGCGATACGGTGGCGCAAGCCGGGCAAAGCGTTTTCGTCTCCCGCAACCAGGGCACGAACTGGACTGAAATCGCGCTGGCCGCAGGCGTGATCGCCACGGCAATGCATGCGCCGACCCGTGACCGCCTCTACGTCGGTGCCAACACTGGCCGAATCTTCCGTCTGGACTGGAACGGCAGCGCATGGACGCGAAGCGAACTGACTGTGCCACGCTCCGCCGGTATCAGCGACCTGCACATGGACCCGGGCAATCTCAGCCGGCTGTGGGCTACCAGCCGCGCGCTGGGTGGCGGACGTATCTTCCTTTCGACGGATGGTGGAACCAACTGGACGGATCGTTCCGTGGGACTGCCGAACCTGCCGCTGAATGCCGTATGTGTCGATCCAGGCAATTCGAATCGCGTTTGGGTAGCGGCGGACCTCGGGGTTTACCAGTCGCTCGACGGCGGCGCAACGTGGGCAGCCTTCAGCAACGGTTTGCCAAACGCGCTCGTGGCCGACTTGATTTTTCACCCGCATGCGCGGGTGCTGCGCTTGGGTACCCGCAACCGCGGCGTGTGGGAGATTCCGGTCGACGGATGGCTCGCACAACCAATCTGCGGCGTACAGTTCACCGGCACACTGAGCCCGAACCAGACCCAGCGCTGGTTCACGTTCAACTGGCCGGCGACCTGGCATGTCATCTGGACGGTTGTGCCTACCACCGTAAAGAACGGTGCGCCGGAAGTGACCTGGGTCACGCAGGTGGAGCGCGCCTCGGCGGAATACGTGACCTACTGGATCAACGTTACCAATCTCACCAACGTCAATGTCGCTTTCGAAGGGCGTTATGCCATTTTGAGCAAATATTAAGCAGAAACAATCGCAACGGAATTCGAAAGGAGACTGCCAAATGTGGACAGGAGTGCAATTCACCGGATCGCTAAGCCCGAACCAGAACCAGCGCTGGTTCACCTTCAACTGGCCAGCGGCGTGGCATGTCGTCTGGTACGTGGTTCCCACCTCGCCGCGCAGCGGCGCGCCGCAGGTGGACTGGGATGTGGCCGTGGAGCGCGCCGACGCCAACAACTGCACCTATTGGCTCACGGTCAGGAATGTCACCAATCAGAACATCACATTCGAAGCCCGCTTCGCGGTGCTCAACTGACAGCAACGAGGAGAAAGTTCATGCGCATCATCATCGAAATAGACGAATTGAGACAGACCCAGCCCACGGTTACGAGCATGACGCCAGCTCAGGCAGAGAGGGACACTGCTACCGCAGAGGCCCCCCGCTCCGCTCAGGCGGACATCAATGCGGGTCCGGCGCCAACGCATGCAGGCGCGGCGCACGCCGAACCGGCGCTCCAGGCAGCAGCTGGCACAGCGCCCCATGGAAATGCGATTTCGGCTGGAAGCGCGCCGGTGTTGGGGTGAGCTATTCAATCATCGACTAAACCCGCAGCAGGAAGAAGGCAATCATGGAAATAATCGTAGAGGCATTTCCCTTCATGTTCGGTGTATTGCTCGGCCTGACCTGCGCACGCAATGGCAGACGACGAATGGGCTTATGGACGCTAGGCAGCCTCGCCTTGGGTGCGCTGGCGACATTGTCAACCGGTGAATACCGCGTCAGTCCGCTGTACTTCCTGCTCGACATCGCCATCGTCGGTGTCGTGTCGTTAGGCGCAATGGCCTTTGTCGCGTGGCGTCGCAGCGGGCGCCGCTAACGGGTGGCGTTATTGCATGGATAAGGCCAAACTCCGTCCGTAATCTAAGCACGGTTTCCTGAAACTTATGGGGAACGGGAAACCCTAGACCAGATCGATATCCGTGCAACAACGTCATCTCGCGCTACATTTATTGGTAACTGACCTTACGCAGCACGTAGTGATGTTATACGAAAGGAAATTTCCATGACGAACAATTCACGAACATACAGGAAGCCGTTGGCCGCGGCCGGCTTGCTGGCAATGCTCGCCATTCCGCTTGTGGTTGTGCATGCGGATGGCGATGCCACGAGTGCGACATCCAGCCATGTTGCTGCTGTCAATGAAATACAGCGCGGCTATGAAATCGTGCCGCAAGGGGTTCAGCTGAACGTGGCCGGCAAGAACCGTGCACTGGTTGGGCTCGGCAGTTATGTCGTCAATACCACCGGCTGCAACGACTGTCATACCCATCCCTCCTACTTGCCCACAGGTGACCCGTTCAAAGGGTTTCCGGAGATGATCAACTTCCAGCAATACATGACCGGCGGACGTCAGTTTGGTCCCGTGACATCGTCCAACATCACGCCGGATGGCACCGGCAAACCTGCAGGGCTGACACGGGAGGAATTCATTCAGACGCTACGCACGGGTCACAATCCGCATGATCCGCCTGGCACAATCCTGCAGGTCATGCCGTGGCCGGTCCTGGGCAAGAAAACCGATCTCGAATTGAGCGCCATTTACGAATATCTGAGCGCGTTGCCATCGCTGCCGGACAATCCATCGCCCGGTCCGTGACAATGTGTGCGGGAAAGATGGCTATCATGCCGCCGCTCCCAACATCAACGAGCGCCCTTTCATACTAAAGATCCTGTTACGGAGAAGCTTCATGTTTACCCACACAATGGCAGCAGTTGTTATTCCACTGGCCTTGACCCTGATAACTGGCGTGTCTGCCGCACAGGGCAATCAAGGCACGGAAGGGGGACCATCGAACGCGGACGATACCTCGTGAAAACCTCTGGCTGCAACGATTGCCACACTCCACACTATGCGCAAACAGGTGGCAATGTCCCGGAAAAGGAATGGCTGGTGGGCGACAGCCTCGGGTGGCGCGGCCCATGGGGCACGTCGTACCCGGTGAACCTCAGGCTGTACATGCAGCGCATTTCAGAGGAGGAATGGCTGAAAACGGCGAAGACCAAAGACATGCGTCCACGCCATGGTTCGCCTTACGCGCCATGGCCGAGCAAGACCTGTCGTCAATCTATCGATTCGTGCGGTACTTGGGACCTGCAGGAGGGCCGACACCAGCCGACCTGCCGCCCGGGCAACAACCAAAAGGCCCGTATATGCAATTTCCGGAGGGGCCGAAGTAACCGCATAGCAAACAGTATGAAAACTTGACGCGCGAAAGCAGAGGAAATCTATGAGTACGAAACAGACGATTGCCATTGTGGGAGCCACCGGAACGCAAGGCGGTGGCCTTGCCCGCGCCATTTTGAATGACCCAGGTAGCCCTTATGCTGCCCGCATTCTCACCCGCGATCCGAATTCGCCAAAAGCACAAGAACTGGAGAAGCTGGGGGCCGAGGTGGTTGTCGGTGACATCGATGACGAAAGAAGCCTGCAACAGCTATTTGACGGTGCCTACGGCGCATACTGTGTGACCTTCTACTGGTCGCATTTTTCGCCGGAAAAGGAATTGGCAGAGGCGCAGGCAATGGCTAATGTGGCAAAAAGCGCAGGCGTGCAACACGTTATCTGGTCGACGCTCGAAGATACGCGCAACTGGATTCCTTTGCACGACAACCGCATGCCCACATTGAAAGGGCATTACAAAGTGCCGCACTTCGACGCCAAGGGAGAAGCAAATCGGTTCTTCACCAAGTCCGGTGTGCCGACGACCTTTTTCCATGCATCCTTTTACTGGGAGAACCTGATCAATTTCGGGATGGGGCCAAAACGAGACCCGGATGGGAAGCTGGCTTTTAGTCTGCCGCTCGGTGACAAGAAACTCGCCAGCATCGCGGGCGAAGACATCGGCAAATGCGCATACGGGATATTCAAGGCCGGATCGCAATACATGGGGCAGACAATCGGTGTGGCCGGACAGCATATATCGGGCAATGAAATGGCAAATGCAATCGGAAAAGTGCAGGGGGAAGAAGTGTTGTACCGCCCCCTGTCACTTGACGCCTATCGCGGCTTGGGGTTTCCAGGCGCGGACGATCTGGCCAATATGTTCCAGTTCTACCAGGAATTCGAGCGCGACTTTCTGGGGGCGCGCGACATTGCATTTTCCCATCGCATCAATCCCGAGTTGCAGACCTTCGAGCAGTGGTTGATGCGTAACAAAGACAGGATTTCGCCCCAGTAACAACCCGTCTCGCCCCTTGCACCCAAGCAAGCCGCCCTAGCTATCCAGGCATTCAGCCAGCGCAAATAGTAGTTGACTGCCGTCTCCTTGCCAAGCGCTGCCATGCATGCAGGCAAGGACTGTCGGCTTGGCGTCCGCCAGGCAGGATATCAGCGAGCGGGCATTCTTTGTGTGTGAGTAGTAGTCCATCTGCTTTCGAAACGATTCGCTCGGTGCGAGGATATCCGAAGATGCAAGAGGAGGAAGATCAGCACCACCCTGAGTGAACAGGTCGCCACAAAGAAGCGTTCCGGTCGTTTCCTCCATCAGGTATCCGCACTCCCATGCGTGAGGCAGATGAGGAGTGTCCAGCCAGCGAACGCGATGCTTCCCCAGCAATAGCGTTTCTCCGTCGGCGAGCGCGCGTGCCGGCTTGTCGAAACAATCGCCGTTGATTATTGCATTGACTCGGCCACACAACGGTACCGCGTTCGGGGCGAGGCTTAGAAACTCGTTAAGCGCCCCACATTCATCAGATTCGTAATGTGAAAACCCTATGTATCGCAAGTCTTTCACGTCAAGGACACTGGAAATTGCTTCCTGAACCAACGGGCGCATTCTCCTCGGCCCCGTGTGGAAGAGCATCGGCTGATCGCCCGTCAGCAAATACTGGTTGAAAGAGAAGCCTCCGGGAATGTCCCGGAAGGGTATGCTGATCCGGTAGATGCCATCGCTGATTTCATCGATGCGCGTTCCGGCTTGTTGGTTGATTACGGCCATGAGTTCCTCCATTCCAAATTGCCATAAGGGCAGGAAGCAAAAAATGTGCGTACGTGGTACCGCTTTTTTTGCGTTCTTCAATGGAAGTATTGGACAACTCGTGGCTCGACATGTTCAGATCTACCGATTGGTCGATGACGGCAAGAACCGTGCACTGGTTGGGCTCGGCAAGGCCGTAACCCGTACCAAGTAGGGCGTCAATAAGCGCAGCGCATTGCGCCGCATGCTGTGCTAAATTCCCCTGATGTCCAATTATCGTCGCGCATGGTGCCCTGGCGGCACCTATTTTTTCACCGTGAATCTCTTGCAGAGGTCCGACAACGATCTTCTGGTGCGGCACATCGACCTTTTTCGGGATGCGGTTCGGACGGTCCGTCTGGCGCACCCTTTTACGATACATGCGTGGGTTGTGCTGCCTGAGCATATGCATTGCGTGATTGAGCTGCCGATGGGCGATGCTGATTTTGCGGTGCGTTGGCGATTAATTAAAATCCGGTTCTCCAAATCGCTGCCTGCTCAAGAGTGGCGCTCCGCAACACGGCTGCGTCGTGGCGAACGCGGGATTTGGCAGCGGCGCTATTGGGAGCATTTGATTCGCGACGAGAAGGATTTTGCGGCACACATGGATGATGTGCATGTCAATCCGCTCAAGCATGGCTTGGTCAAGCGGGTGGCCGATTGGCCTTTTTCGACCTTTCATCATTTGGTGGCGCAGGGCGTGTATCCGGCTGATTGGGCAGGTGGGTTTGAGGATGAGATTGATTATGCGGAGTGAGCGCATGCGGCGCAATGCGCTGCGCTTATTGACGCCCCACAAGGGCTCCATGACGCACCATGGCGGTGGAGCAGCCATCCGGCGCATCACGATGCGCCCTACTTCTATCGCGCCATTTTTGGCAACCGACTCAGGATTTTCCGATCATCCGCTCTCGCACATGCTCTTCCTGAAAGGTCGTGCGCACAGGCTTGACGAGATCGCTTCTGCTGACAATGCCGATCAAGCGCATCGTCAGTCGGGTAGGGTGAGCAGGTTTTTTTGCCCGCCCTACCCGACTAGTCCAATCGCCTTTGCGACGTTCGCTTATTTGATAACAGCTAATAGTGCGCGCTTGCCACCCTTGTAGGTATACAGCGTCAGCGCGCCGTCCTTGATATCGCCCTTGGCATCGAAAGCGATGTTGCCGGTCACGCCCTTGTAGTTGATCTTGGCGAGTTCAGGCAGGTACTTCGCCGGTTCGGCGGAGTTGGCCTTCTTCATCGCTTCGACCATCACCATCACGGCGTCGTACACATAGGGTGTATAGACCTGTGCGTCGATGCCGAATTTCTTCTTGTAAGCGGCTTTGAAATTGCTCATGCCATTTTTCTGCGCATCTTCTACACCACCGGCTTCCGCGCAAAAAACTTGGCTGTCCGCCATTGCGTCTCCTGCCAATGTCGCCAGAGTTTCGGAACAGATGCCGTCGCCGCCCATGAACTTGGCGTTGATGCCCAGTGCCTTCATCTGGC
>CAMLDH010000209.1 GCA_946478765.1 uncultured Oxalobacteraceae bacterium
ATGTGCCGACAGCTGCGGACCGTGCTCGACCAGTTTCAATCGTTCGAGAATATCGGGCCCCAGGAAAGACAGGCGGCGCACATCGTTCTTGTAGCCCGTCGCCGCGATCACATGGTCAACCGTCAGCGCTCGTGTGCTGCCGTCAAGCGCCTTCAGCCGCAAATGCACGCGCTCGCCGGAACAGAACGCTTCCTGCAACACGTACCCCAGCAGTTGAGGAACCTGCGCCGCCCGCTCTTGCATGAACCACCCGGCCGCCGGTCCTGGAATTTTCGCAGTGCGAATGCGAAACTGGAGAGGAAGATAGCGATAGATCCACGGCGCGTCGGCATAGATGCGGCTGCGCCATCCCGGTCCGATTCCGGACGCCGGCGCCCGCAGGCGTTGCAGCAAGGGACGTGACGCCCCGCCCCAGGGCGAATCGCCGCAATCGATCTTCGGCTTGCGTGAAATGAGATGGACATTCGCCTGCGCCTCGTGCAGAAGGACCGCCAGGTCGATGGCGGAAGCCCCTCTTCCGAGTACCGCGACGTCGCGTCCCCGAAGTTTTCCGGGATCGCGGTGTTCGGCGCTGTGCGAATAGCATTCCCTGGGTAAGCTCGCAAGCGGTTCCGGAATATACCGAAAATAATCGATGCCTACCGCCAGCACGACTTTGCGGGTCTTCAATGACCTGCCGCTTTCCATCGACAACTCGAACCCTTCGGGACACGGCTTGAGCGCCACCAGATTTTCATCCTCCAGGTCGGGCGCGAAGCGCTTTTGGAAAGCCTCGCCGTAAGAAGAGAATGTTTCAAGTGGAATCGGCAGATCGAAATCGTGGTACGGAACCCCCTGTTCTTCGCAAAACCGGCGCAGCGTGAAGGTGCGGCCGGGATCATACAGCGTCGATGCAAATCCCGCCGATTTCAGCAACATGCCTTTTGGCATAAGGGTCCGCCAACTCTGCATCGGGTTGCCAATGATACGAAAATTCGTATCATGCGCGCGCAAATGGGCAGCTAACGATAATCCAAAAGGGCCGGCTCCAACAATAGTGACATCGGTTGCAGTAGTCATCGAGGTCTTTTCCTTGTGATGGGACTTCCGGCAATGCCGGAATAGCGGGGGCCGATCGAGAAATTCATCCATGCGCTCGCACCTAGGATGGGTGCGGTCCATCGGCCGTCATGTCCGCTCAAGGTTAGCGTACGAACCAGTGCGCCGGCTTTGTGAAGCATCAAATGCGCAAGGACAGCCGGTTCTCAAATTGCAGGAGTCCTGCAGAAAACCGGCGCCGATCGGCATTTCCTGCCGAAGAAACGCATTGCTTTTCTTCGGAGTACCGCACCGGATGGCTCGATGATGGGAAGGAACGGGTCAATCTGCCCGTTGCATTACATAGCGGCCGGGCGCCGCTTCGGTCGGCCGATAGCGTTCATTGCCCGTTTCCGATGGCGCAGGCACCATCGGTCCGGCGTGCGTCTTTAACCAATCGCGCCAGTGCGGCCACCAGCTTCCCGGCACCTCTTGTGCTGACGCATACCAGTCATCGGCTGTGCCGCCCAATACGCCGTCGATCCAGTAATTGCGCTTGTTTTTCGCCGGCGGATTAATGACGCCGGCAATGTGTCCGCTCGCCCCCAACGTAAAGACGGTATTCGTCTTGAGCAGTTGCGTACTCACAAAACAGGTACGCCACGGTACGAGATGATCTTCGCGCGAGGCATAGAGATAAGCCGGTATGGTTATTTTCGACAGGTCGACCGGCGCGCCGCACTGTATCGTTTCTCCCGGCAAACGCAGCTTGTTTTCCAAGTAGGTATTGCGCACATACCAGGTAAACATCGATCCCGGCAGATTGGTCGCATCCGCGTTCCAATAAAGCAAATCGAAGGCGGGGGGTTCCTTCCCCTTGAGGTAACTGTTGACCACATAAGGCCAGATCAGATCGTTCGCGCGCAGCGATGAAAACGTGACTGCCAACTCCTTGCCCGGCATCACGCCGCCCTTGCCGATCGCCTGTTCGCGTGCGGCGACGCTTTGTTCGGTCACCAGTGCGCCGATCTCGCCGGTATCGCTGTAGTCGAGCATGGTCGTCAGCAAGGTCATGCTCGCGACTTTATTGTCGTCCCATTCCTGCATCACGGAAACCGCCGATGTCAGCAACGCGCCGCCGATGCAAAAGCCCAACGCATTCACTTGCTCCACGCCGGCGACATCGAGCGCGACGTCGATTGCCTGCATCACGCCCTGCTGCAGATAATCATCCCATGTCAGGCGCCCCAATTCAGGCGTGATGTTGCGCCATGAAAGCATGAATACCGTCGTGCCTTGCTCGATCAGGTAGCGCACCATGGAATTGTCCGGTTGCAGATCGAGGATGTAGAACTTGTTGATGCAAGGCGGGATGATTACCAGCGGACGTTGTCCGACTTGCGCGGTCAGCGGCTTGTACTGGATGACTTGCATCAGCTGGTTTTCGTAAATCACGTCGCCTTCGGTCACCGCAATATTTTTTCCAACCTCGAACGCTTGTTCATCGGACATCGAGATCCGCCCCTTGGCCGCATCCTGCAGGAAAAGCTCGGCGCCCTTGACCAGACTTTGCCCCTTGGTTTCCAATGCGAGTTGTATCGCTTCCGGATTGGTCATGAAGAAATTGGCCGGGCTGATCGCATCGATCACCTGGCGCATCATGAAGCGCAATTGCGCCTTGGCCGACTCGGACAATGGCGCTGACTCCAATCCCTGCTGCAGAAAATTCGAATAGGTAATATAGCTGTGTTGCAGCGTATAAAAGCGCGGATCGGCACGCCACGCGTCGGCTGCGAATCGCTTGTCGTTCGCTGCCGGAAAAATCAGCGCAAGCTGCACAAGGCCATTGATCCAATTGACCCAGAAGCGCGATACCTGCTGAAACTGCGGCATGCCGGGCAGGTCTGTCGCGGACAACGCCGATGCGTCGTTTGCAGGCGCCTGCCGCGTGCCGACATCCGCTTCCGCTTCCGGTGCGTGATCGCCAAAGCGGTATTTACGTCGCTCGCCGGGGAAAGAAAGATGCGTCACAAATTCTCTAAGTTCATTCGATTGATCGATCATGAGTTCTCCGTAAAAGGCATGGAACAGAATGCGCCAATCCGCTACATTCTTTGTTCAAGCCAAATTTCAGCTTGCCATGCGGTTTGGAATGCCATGTGATTGAAATCAAACAGTTTTCATGCGGACCGAAATCCGGCATGCGCATTGCAGGATTAATGCGGCACAAGAAAATCGCTCGCCATCCTCCGATATGGAGAAATGGCCTGAACATTTCGCTGTATGCGATCCTTGGGCTAACATCTGCTGCCTAGGCAAGGATTACCCAGAAGAATTTAAAAAGAAAATGGAAAAATGGGAAAGGGATGGCAAGAAAATCACAATGGACGCTGGAAATTTTATCTCTCCAACGGATTCCAGATGGATTCGGAAAGTGGTTGAAAGTAAAAAGAGCATAATCAATCCAGCAACTGCTCCTTAGCAAGCAGGAAGCCACCGTCTTAAGATGGTTTTGTGCAATGTCATACAGTCCCGCAAGAAGTCGCTCAGCACTTCAGCATAGGCTGCCTCCATGCCCCTGCGCTGCGTGAAATCCTCATACACTTTTCGTTTCGTCATCGGCCGACTGAGCGTTGTTCAGGTCGATAATCGGGCTTGAAAGAGACATGGCCGATTAATTTCAAGCTTTGAATACTTACCGCGCATGAGGCCATCGCGCTTCCAAAAAGAAGTGCCCGTGCCCATCGCATCCGCGGCAGCACTACACGCTTGTGCGGCGATTACATTACAGATTGGTTTCGGAAATGATTTTCCATTGGGCGCCTTCTTTGGCCCAATACTGACGCTTGCGAATGGAAGAGTTCCTGCTCTTCCCGACCAGCGCATCCTCGGTAAATGTTCCGACGATCAAATCGTCGCGGCCGGGATAAAGGAAGAAGGTAACGTCGCGTAATTTAATCGATAGACTCTTCACGCCGTTGAAAATTTGCGTCTGCTTGCCAAACCATGTCGCAAAGTCTTCGCCGCGTTCGGATTTGAATTGGCGCGAATAATTTTCGATCAGCCGCTTGGTGTCCAAGCTTTCCAGATCACGCCGCCATTCGTCCACCATCTTGATCGCAATATTGCGATCGTTAGTCCATTTTGTCTTGTTGACAAATTCCACGTGCTCGCTGATCACGATCGGTGTCTTGCCGATTTCAATGGAAGCGATAAGCTTGTTCAGATCCGGGTTGGTCAGGACGACGCATCCGTCCGAGGACAACGGCGGGCGGCTATAGCTGTCCGATGGTGTGCCATGCAACCAGATGCCGGAGCCGCTGCGGCCATTCAATTTGTCCCATTCATTCGGATAATTGATCGGCAACGCACCGGTGCCGTAAAAATCGGGAAGCCGGGCGCCGGGCAAACGGCTGGTGATGTAATACACGCCGATCGGCGTTTTTTGATCGCCGGCCTTGAGCTTGTTGATACCGAGTTTGCCCTGACTGATGTAGTAATCCGTGGCGAACTTCAGTTGACCGCCCTGATTCTCATAGACGTATAGGCGCGAGCGCTTCGCATCGACTACCAGCACGTGCTTTTGGTCTTCGCGCAGTTGCAGGATGGAACGCGGCACCAAGTCCGGGTCCGGCCGCTCGCGCAAGGATTTCAGGCGCACCATTGCTTCTTCGCGCAGATTCTTGAGATTCTCGTCCGCCCCTTTCACCGCGCCAAAGGCGGCGACCTGCTGCGTATGCATCAGAAACAGATCGCCACGGATCAGATGGCCCAGCCGGAAGTTGGGATAGGCTTCGACCAGTGCGTCGGCTTTCGCTTCCGCAGCACGCAAATGATTGGCGGCGAGTTCCTTGTAGAGTTCGATCAGCAGCACTTCAGGATCGGGTTTGGCGCGCTCGGGCGCCGCGATGGTCGGATTTTTCGCCAATGACGGGGACGATATTGCCCAACCGCTTCCGGCCAATAGCCAGGACAGCCCGAAAAACAAGACACGCTCGATCGTGCTGGTCCGAGCGCATGTATTTGGTCGAAAACGAGACATCAGTTACCCGTACGCTCCTGCTTGATTTGCCACTTCCCGCCTTGCTTGGTCATTATCAGGGTTTTGCGGCTGGATACTTTCAAGCGATTGGACGTATACACCTGGCGGAATTTGACGGTTGCGGTGTTGCCGCTGATCGTTACATGCGGTGATTCGAGCTTGACGTCGATGCGGCTCTTGCCTTCGATGCGGGCATGGCGATCCTCTGCCCATGCCTTGCGGGATTCGCCATTCGGCGTCTGGAAATCACTGCCGTAATGATTCAAATAACTTTTCACGTCCTGCGCGCTCCATGCCTTGGCCCAGCCATTGACGGCGCTGAGCACCTCGTCGCGATCGGCATCGTCGTTATGGGCCGGTTTGGCCGACTCCGGTTTGGCCGCCGCGGCTGAAGCAGGCACTGATGCGGCCGGCGCGGGTTTCGCGGGTTTCGCCGCTGCCGGCGCTGCAGGTTGAACGACCGCATGCGCCGGCGGCGCTGCCTTCGGCGCTTGCGCCACTACGGCAGCTGGCGGCGGCGTCTTCGGCGCGGCTGGCAGCGGCGCCGCTGCGGCTTTTGCATTCATGTTGCCTGCCAGCGAATGCAGCAGGGTCAATTTTGACTTTGCCGCCGAATTGGCGGAATCAAGTTGCAGCGCCTTGTCATACGCCTGGCTCGCGAGTTTGGCGTGGACATCGCCCAGGTTTTCGTAGGCAGTCGCGTACGCAGGATTGGTGCGAATCGCCGTATCGAGCGCTGCGCGGGCCTTGGCATATTGACCGCTGGATGCATATAAAACTGCAAGGTTGTTATAGGGCTCCGGCAAGTCAGGAAAATCTTCGGTCAGCTTGGTAAATACCACAATCGCTTCGGCCGCCTTGTTCTGCTCGGTCAGGATCACGCCCTTCAAGAACCGCATCTGTGCATCGCGTGGCCGCTGCGCGAGGAACGCATCGGCTTTTGTGATCGCCTCCGCAAGCCGTCCGGCACGCAACAGTTTCGACACGTCTGCAGACTCATCCGCAAATACTGGCGCTGCGAGCAACCCCCCCAACAAGCCGGAAAGTACGACAGTCTTGGTTAACATGTGGCGCAGGCCCGGATTCGGCGTGAGGCGAGGGAAGCAGAGCATGGTTTTCATCAATATTGTTATGTAGCAAAAAGAAGGTCACAGTATATCTTTTATACTCCGAAAAAAGCGCGCAAATCAACCTGAATCAAACGCCATTACGGGTAGCAATTGATCAAAATGCGACGCTTTCAATGCGTATATAACAACCAGATTACCGGCAATTATCGCAATTTTAGCAATTCGGGATTCTGGTCCGGCGCAAACGTTGAAACATGGTTTTCCAGCCCCTCTGCCGGTTGCCGATCACTGCTTTGCGGCATATTAATGAATCTTTTTGGTTATTAATTCAGACAAAATGCCGCGCAAACGCCCCATCCGGAACGGTTTGACCAAAAAATAATTCGATTCCGGACAATCCGGAGGATGATTTCCTGCGTGCCGCGATGATCAGGATACTGAAACAAGACTTCGATAGCGACAAGCAAAGAGCGTTCGGCGAAAACCTGTCGTATTCGCCGCGGCACAGCTTGCCGGAACATCGTCCACTGGGCGGCGTCAATCGCGCACGTAAAATCGTGTATGCGTTTATTTCGACTTTCCGGCATCAGGAAAACGATACGCCGAGAAGAGAGCCGACGAGTTGGGAGATTTGAAGTTGAACCATTTTTAATTTGTCGTTCGCGACCCGGTCTCAGCGGCCCGGTCGCGAATGACTGAAGATTATTACGAAATCAAACTACGTCGGATCAATCCGCCCGTCCGCAATCATCCTCAATGCCGTCATGCTCGGAATGAAAAAATAATCCCCGCCCC
>CAMLDH010000210.1 GCA_946478765.1 uncultured Oxalobacteraceae bacterium
GAGGAAAAACAGCAAGCCGATGTTCATGTCGACGATGCCGATGCCGGGTGCGACCGGGACAACGGCGAACGCGAGCAGGGTAGTCACGGCAATCACCAGCGGCGCCAGCACGAACACGGGCTTGTCGGCAAACGGCGGCACCCAGTCTTCCTTGGTGATGAGCTTGATGGCATCGGCGACCGTCTGCAGTATGCCGAACGGGCCGACCCGGTTGGGGCCGTAGCGGTCCTGCCAGAGGGCCAGCAGGCGGCGCTCGATCCAGACCAGCATGCCGGCCATGCCGAGCAGGGCGATCAGGATGAAGATGATGTTCATCCAGGCGCGGGCTGCTTCGCTCATGGAGAGGCCTTTCTCACGATCTCGCCCCGGCACGGCAGCATGATCCCCTCAAGGTTGGGCAAGCCGGCGGGGAGCCCGGCCATGCCGCGCGGCAGGTCGGGACGCAACTGCACCGGCAGCCAGTAAGTCGTCCGCTCCAGATGCAGTTGCGCGTCATCGCCGGCGCTATAACCGAGTTGCGCTGCATCGTCGGGGTGGAGCGCCAGGTAGGGAGTGGCGGCCAGGGCGGCGATGCCGGGCGCAAGCACGCTCAATTCCTCGCTGCCGAAGATGTGATACAGCGGCGCCAGCAGCGATTGACCGCTGCGTTGCTCGAATGCCGCAGGCATGTCGCCGAAGTACGCATGGCCTCCGGGCTGCGCCGGTTCGATCAGGCGCACACCCGGAGTGCCGCCGCGCAGCGGCCCTCCGACTTCGTCCTGGAATTTTGTCAGCGCCTGCACCGAATTCCAGCGCGGCGCCCAGAAAATGGGAATCAACGGCGGCGGCGGCTGACCGGGGTAGCCTTCCATGGAGTACGTCATCGGTGCGTCCGGATCGTTCGGCGGCGGCTGGCGCTCGTGCACATTGAGGTTGGCCCTGAAATTAAACAAGGCGGTGCGTCCGCTGAAGCGATGCGTTTCGCGCGGGATCTTCTGCCCCTTGATGCGAAAGTCCGCCGATGGGGCGGCGCGCACCATCGGTTCCAATACCGGAATCGCCGTGGCGCAGGCGGTCATGATCTGATCCAGGTTCTGCCATGGCCCTTCCTCCCCGCGTCCGGCCGCAGCCAGGATGTCGCGCACCCAGCGCCAGCTCTCCTGGATCACGCCTTCAGGTTCGGGCACGAATACCTGGAAGAAGCGCTGCGCCCGGCCTTCATTGCTCACCAGCGTGCCGTCGGCTTCGGCGAAGGTGCCCGCCGGCAGCACCACATCAGCCTCCGCACTGGTGGCGTGCATGAGGTGGTCGATGACGACGACATGCCTGGCCGAGGTGAGAAACGCATTGACCGATGCGGTATCGGCGTGCCGGTAAAGATCGTTTTCCAGAATGATGACGGTGTCGGCGTTGCCTTCCTGTACCGCCTGGAATGCTGCCGCGAGCGGTTCACCCTCCATGAGGGCCGTACCCATGCTGTTGCACTCCGGCACGGTGTAGCACAGTTCCGCGCGGCGGCCGCTGCCGCACAAGGCCCATGCGACGTTGGCCGCCGCCCGGATCACGGCGTCGCTGCCGCAACTCATGCCGGAGATCACCAGTGGACGCTCCGCCGCCTTCAATGCCTGGGCAATGGTATCGGCCAACGCGCGCATCGTGTCCGGCAAATCCGGCGGCAGCGGCGCCTTGGCATCGAGCGCATGCGCCACCGCAAAGCCGAGCCGGGCCAGGTCGTCGGGCGCGCCGTGGAACGTCTCGGTCGCAACATCGTCGAGCTTGGTGCCGGCGAGCGTGGCGATAAACAGCGGGCCTTTTTCCTGCTGTAGCGCCTGGCGCAATGCATTGTCGTCCCAATGCGGAATATGCATCTTCTTCCCGGCAATCTGCAGCGGCTTTTGCCGTACCGACTGGCGCACAGCGAGCGCCAGCCGAGGCGCGGTATTGGTCAGGTCCTCGCCCAGCACCAGCACTGCGTCGGCGAGTTCCACCTCATGCAGCGAAGGCGTGCGCGCAGGACCGTTGCGCAGGATGTCGATGACGGCGGCGATCAGGTGTGCATCCCGGTCGGACATGCCGAGATGGAAGCGCTCGCGCCCGACCAGACTGCGCAGCGCAAAGTTCGCTTCGAGCGATGCCCGGGGAGAACCGATGCCGATCACCTTGGCATCCTTGGCAAGCCAGCCAGCCAGGTACGTCATCGCTTCCTGTTTATTCACGGGTCGCTGCGCTTCGCTGCCATCGTATTGCAGCAAGGCTTGCCGTATCCGGCGTTCGCTGTTGACGAACTCATAGCCGAAGCGTCCGCGGTCGCACAGAAAATAGCCGTTGACTTCGCTGTTGTAGCGGTTGACGATGCGCCGCAACGTGCCATAACGCTCGCCAGGGATCGTGTTGCAACCCGACCCGCAATGCACGCACACCGACGGCGCGGTCTGCAGATCCCACTTGCGCGTGTAATGCCGTCGCGAGGTCTTGTCGTTGAACACGCCGGTAGGGCAAACCTCCACCAGATTGCCGCTGAATTCGCTCTCCAATACGCCGTCCTGCTCGCGGCCGAAATAGACTTGATTGCGCAACCCATAGGCATCGAAGTCCTTGCCGCCCGCATAGTGACGATAGAAGCGCACGCAGCGGTAGCACTGGATGCAGCGGTTCATCTCATGGTTGACCAATGGCCCCAGATACTGGTTGTTCCAGGTGCGCTTCAATCCGTCGTAGCGGCGAACCGTGTGCCCGGTCATGAGCGTCATGTCCTGCAGATGGCATTCGCCGCCCTCGTCGCATACCGGGCAATCGTGCGGGTGATTGGTCATCAGCCATTCGATGACTTCGGCGCGGAATTCCCGCGCTTCGCCGTCGTCGATCGAGATGCGCACGCCATCCGTGACCGGCGTCATGCATGCCATGACGATCCTGCCTCGGGTATCCTCGCTATCCTTGAATTGCTTGATGGCGCATTGACGGCACGCGCCGACCGAACCCAGTGCCGGATGCCAGCAGAAATACGGCAGGTCGAACCCCAGCGAAAGACATTCCTGCAACAGGTTCTCGCCATCTTTCGCGGTATAGGGCCGATTGTCGATATGGATGGTTGCCACGCTCATCTCCAGGGACAGCGCCGGTCGCGGATGTGCCGCTCGAAATCCTCGCGGAAATACTTGAGGCCGCTCTGCAAGGGTTCCGCCGCGCCGGGCGCGAGCGCGCAATAGGTGCGCCCCGGACCGAGCAGGCGGGCGTGCGACTGCAACCGTTCCAGGTCTCCCGCTTCGCCTTGTCCCTGCTCCAGGCCATGCAGAATCTGTTCCACCCACGCCAGCCCGGACCAGCACGGCGTGCACCAGCCGCACGATTCCTGCGCAAAAAAATGTTCGAGGTTATGCACCATGCCGACCGGACAGGTCTGGTCGTCAAGAATGATCATGGTGCCAGTGCCGAGACGGCTGCCTGCCGCCTGCACCGAATCGAAATCCATCGCCACGTCCAGGTGTTCCTCGACCAGGAAATCGGTCGATGCGCCTCCCGGCAGCAGGCCGCGGAACCGGTACCCGTCACGCATGCCGCCCGCATGTTCTTCCAGGATCTCGCGGATGCTCGTCCCCATCGGCAGTTCCCACAGTCCCGGCTTGCACACCTTGCCGCTTGCGCCGTACAGCTTGGTCCCGCCGTCGAAATGGGGACGGTGGCTCAGGTTCTTGAACCACAGCGCGCCGTGATTGACGATGTGGGGCAGGTTGCACAGCGTCTCGACATTGTTGACGATAGTGGGTTTGCCCCATAAGCCGCTGATCTGCGGAAAGGGCGGTTTGCTGCGCGGGTTGGCACGCTTGCCTTCCAGTGCATTCAGCAGCGCGGTCTCTTCACCGCAGATGTAGCGTCCCGCGCTCACATGCAGGTATAGCTCCAGGTTGTATCCGGAGCCCAGGATGTCTTTCCCCAGATAAGCTTGGCGGTATGCCTCGGCGATCGCCTTCTCCAGCCGCTGCGCCGCCAGCTTGTATTCCCAGCGCAGGAAGATATAGGCGACATCGGCCTGGATCGCATAAGCGCCGATGATCATGCCTTCAATCAGTTGGTGCGGGTTGCCTTCGAGCAGAAAGCGATCCTTGAAGGTGCCAGGCTCCATCTCGTCTGCATTGCAGACGAAATATTTGGGATGGGGCGCGTCTTTCCCCATCGGTATGAAACTCCATTTCATCGCAGTGGGAAAACCGGCGCCGCCGCGCCCGCGCAGGTTCGACTCTTTTACCTCGGCCGTCACTTCTTTAGGGGCCATGCGCAACGCCTTGCGCAACGCCTGGTAGCCGCCCGTCTTCTCGTACTGCGGGAGGTCAGGCGGCGCCGCTCCTGGCTGGATGTGTGCGGTAAGCGGTGTCTCCATCATCGGTTGGCTCTCTTTATTCTTGCCAATCGTTGGCGAGGAGTTGGTCGATCCTGTGCGGATCCAGATCCTGGTAATGCGTGTTGTCGATCATCATGACCGGCGCATGGTCGCACGCGCCCAGGCAGACGGCCGGCAACAGGGTGAAGCGGCCATCGGCACTGGTTTCTCCCGGAGCGATGCGCAACCGCGCCGACAAGTGCTCGCGCAAGCGGTCGCTGTCCATGATCCAGCAGCTCACGCTGTCGCACAGCAGAATCACATGTTGCCCCACCGGTTTGCGAAAGATCATGTTGTAGAAGGTAGCGAGCCCCTCCAATTCCGCTTCCGCCACTTGCAGAAATTCCGCCACGTCTGCAATGCCTTGGTCCGATACCCAACCGCGATGCTGCTGCACGATCTTGAGCGCATCGATGCACAAGGCGCGCCGCTCCGGGTAATGTTGCGACTCGGCTTCGATTTCTCGCTTTTCCTGCTCGCTCAGCATGGGACTCCTTCGCGGCACAACGGCCCAACTGTCACAGTAGAGCGACTGCCTGTTTGCGGCTATCGGGAATCCTTGATGATTGGTGTCGGGAGTGTTTGACTGTATGGACGGCAATCAACTTGAGTCGCGCTGGATGGACATTCAGGGAGCGAGAAAATACGGTTGTGATATTGCCGATGGTGGCTTTTAGATAACTGGCAATTGTCAGTGCGACCGATGCTGCTGATGCGCATCGAGGCTGGTTCAAGTTTTGGTCTTGAACCGAGATATTTGAAACGGGTTTGTTCCGAGGACGGCTTTGCAGCGGGAGCGATCCTTCGAATTTTTTGCGTGACAGGCTGCAATTGTTAAGGGTTGTACGATGCCTGCCCACAGTCGCAGGTCAAGCAGAGCGCGGGATCGCTCGCTGGGCAGGCGTCGGACAAGCCTCGATCGGCCAATAACTGTCAGTCCATTGGCAAAGATGATCGGCTGCTTTGGACTGAGGGCGATCATTCAGTCCAATTCGTAGCGCCGCATGTTCTGCAGGAGATTCACGATGAAAAATAGGTGCCTCCCGGGCACCAGGCGCGACGACAATTGGACTTCGGGGGAATTTAGCCCAGCATGCGGCGCAATGCGCTGCGCTTATTGACGCCCTACTTGGTACGGGTTACGGCCTTACAATGCTTGCACCTTACCGAGTTGTATGTAAACGCAGTATATTGCCGGAAGGCAGGCACAACAATGGTTTCAGGCGAATTGGCCCGCCAGGATAGGCAGACAGCACGCCAAGTTAGACACAAATTTTTTTCACCCTATTTAAAGTTATGCATCAAAGGAAAACCTGTGACTATGCTTTTTGGATTGACGCTCGAGGAATGGTCTTATGCTGCCACCACCGTGAGCGTCGCTGGAGCTGCTATTGCCTTTTGTCTGAATGTTCGGGGTCAGATGCGTCAGCGTTCTATCGACAATTGCATTAGATATCTCGAGCATCACGATACATTGTTCGCGGAGAATAGCTATCTTCGGAGTAACGTCTTGTCCATGGAGAATGGATCATTCAAGCGGGACGCGTCTAACGCCGACATGGAAAAAGCATTTAGAGAGATGCTTTCGAACTTTGAAAAACTGGCCCTTCTTCACAAGGCTGGCGGAGCACCTAGCTCCATAAACGCATACATGCTTGGTTATTTTTCAAAGCATGTTTGTTCAGCAGTCAACGATCGGGAAAAGGCAGAGCCATATTGGGACCTTGCGCTTGAGTTCATCGCAGAAACGAAGAAGGCGGCAGAGCAATTCGATGCCCTCGGCAAGTCCGAGAGACTGAAGTACATCGCGAAAAATCATTTTTGATGCATAACAAGTCGCTCAACACGGAACCACAACTGCAGGAGGCGGCTTCGCCGCAAATGTTGTGGTCCGGTCAGATCCGACGTTATGGGTATTTATGAGCAATCAATCAGAGACAGAAAAGTTTTACGAAATGCTCGGGACTTTGGTTGTGTCTTTCCAAGGTTTGGAGCAGGCAATTGAACACATGATTTTTGCATGTATGACTTCGCCGTATTTACAAGTTCGAATACTTTTGAGCGAGATGTCGTTTAAGGCTAAGGTCAGTGTGATGAATGCACTTATCAAAGATCTACACGGTCCAGAAGAAGAGATTTTTAATGTGGGTAATATCCACGATGCATTGGCAAGAATCGTCAAGGGTTGTCGAGAAATTGAGGAGCGAAGAAACCAACTTATGCATTCATCTTGGGTTCCCGGTTTCAAAAGTGCCCCGGACTTTGTGTTGCGATTGAAAGAGACCGCAAAATCTAAAAAGGGATACGGCTACTCGGTGGAATCCTTCGACCACTCTACCCTTGAGAGTGATCTGGCAAAAATCGAAGAAACGCGGCTGGAGCTAAACGACATGTGCAATAAGCTATCGATTCAGTTCAAACGTGTGCATGGTATCGCAGGGATGGAAAACTGTTTCAATCATTCATTGCTAGTAGAGGCCATACATAAGTCAGTGATAGCGCGGTAGATTGGGCTAACGCTTCATCAGCCCAACATTCAACGAGATAACATCAATGAAATACC
>CAMLDH010000211.1 GCA_946478765.1 uncultured Oxalobacteraceae bacterium
TCGTCGGCAAGCACCTGCTGGAATCCATCGCGGCCACGCTGGGCGACGCCGCCACCGCACCGCTGCTGGACGCCTGGAAGGAAGCGTATAACTCGCTGGCCAGGCTGCTGATCGAAGCGGAAGCGAAGATGTACAGCACGGCCGGCATCGAGCCGGGCGAGACCCGTCCGATGCGGGTAACCGACGTGAAGCCGGAAAGCTGCAACGTGCTGTCGATCCGCTTCGTGCCGGCCGACGGCAAGCCGGTGCCGGCCTTCAAGCCGGGCCAGTACGTCAGCGTCGCCGTCGACCTGCCGGACGGCCGCCACCAGCTGCGCCAGTACAGCCTGTCCGACGCGCCCAACGGCGAGAGCCTGCGCATTTCCGTCAAGCGCGAAGACGGGCAGGACGATACGCCGGCCGGTGAAGTGTCGAACTGGCTGCACGCCAACGTGCAGGTGGGCGCCACGCTGCAGGTGTCGCACCCGTTCGGCGAATTCACGCCGGAGACCGAAGGCGACAAGCCGCTCGTGCTGCTGTCGGCCGGCGTCGGCGTGACGCCGATGGTGTCCGCCCTCAAGCGCGTCGCGGCCGTCAACCCGCAGCGCCGCGTGATCTTCGCCCATGCGGCCCGCGACGCGGCCCATCATGCGCTGCGCGCGGAAGTCGAAGCGCTGCGTGCGACGATGCCGAATCTGTCGGTCGTCACCTTCCACGAGGATGCGCAAGGCACCGCCGACGTCATCGAAGGCAGCATGGACGTGGCCAAGCTGCCGGCCTGGCCGGTGGAAGAAGCGAGCGTGTATCTGTGCGGTCCGCACAAGTTCATGCAGGCGCAGTGGCTCGGCCTGCTGAATGCGGGTGTGCCGGCCGGGCGGCTGCACCGCGAGGTGTTTGGGCCGGAACTGCTCGACCACCTGCTCTGAGCATACATTCGTTGAACGCGTGGACGGCTCGCCGTCCACCCTGCCCGAATGCGTTCAACCGACGCATGGAATCGCCGGCTCGTATGCGGGCGATTTTTTTAATTCACGATCTGCACAGGCTTACCGCTCACCGACCGCTGAGCGGTTCAGTGGTAATTACCTGGGTCGGCGTCGATGTTTCCCAGTCGGTGCGCTTGATGCGCGTACCAACGACTTCTACCGTTTCAGAGGCTTTCAGCTCTTGCGCATCTGCGGGCTGATTGACGACGGGGTTGATGGTTGTGGCAAATGCCAAAGCGAGTGCGGGCTTTGCGCGCAATATTTTCTTCTTGTTCATCATTGACATCTCCTCTAGCTCCCATCAACGAAGAAGAATTGCGGAGCAAGGTCTTGATGCGTCAAGACTCACCTTGGTTACGGTGGTTTAAATATTGAGATAGGCGTATCGAGATTTCCGGTTCCGATATCAGGGCCGCTGAGGCGCACGCTACTGGCCAGGCGCAGGATTATCTTAAGCGTACCGGCGCGCAGATTCTTCTCAGAGCAACCTTGGCATCGCGCTTGGCATCTTGGGCGAGCGGGAACGTAACGCCACCTACCTGACAGCGGCGATAAACGCCTTCGAAGCAGCCCATAGCGTGTATCAACAGAGCGGCATGACTCAGCATGACGCGTACTTCGAGAAGATGTTGCAATCGCTCAGGCAGCGTGTCGCCCAACTTCAACGATGATCCCTGTTTTTCAGGCATCCGAATTTCCAAAACCGCTTCTTTACTGAAACGTGTAGTTCATCCATATGTTGAAATAACGACCGTAGGGGTTGTGAAAGTTCGGGTTGTAACCGAGATCGATGTTGTTCGGGTCAAGCGGCGCCGGTTTGTTCAGGAGGTTGCGCACGCCAAACCCCACGTCCAGATTCTTCACGCCGGTATATCCAACGGAAAGATCGACCGTTGTCCAAGGCTTGATCCTGCAGCCATACTTTTCCAGATATTCTTGATGTGCCGTATAGCAAGCGTTGGCGCTATCGCCATAGCGCCAACCTGATACATGATTGACTCGTCCCGTTACGGCATATTTGCGGTAGCTCCAGGTCGCCGTCAAACTGCCCTTGAAACGAGGCAAGTCAGCACCTCCTGCATACTCGATGTATGGCGTGTCGTCACGCAGTTTGTACTTGTACTCAATGAGGTAGTTGCCGTTGAACTGCATTGTAAGCTTGCCCCACGCGCCCAGCGAATGACGAAACGTGGATTCAATGTCTACCCCCCGCGTGACGGTGCGGCCACTGTTGATGAACTCAAGGATGGTGCTTTGGATCGGCCCGGAGTTCGGTATGCCGGGAATCCAGGTCGCGGGATTGGGATTGCGAATGACTGCGCCGGGGAATTGCGCCTCGTGATTGATAACGAACTGCGGCCTTAAATAGGTAATTTCGTTGGTCCGGCTGATCCGATAAAAGTCGATAGTCAAACCGATCTTGGCGTTAGGCGCAAATATCAGGCCGAGCGTCTGGTTATCGGATTTTTCGGGTTTCAGATCCGGGTTGGCGCGAACCAGCGCAGAGCCGGTAAAGCTACAATCCTCCGTCGTGCCCCCCAGCCCGCCGCAGCGAAGCGGATCGGACAGGCCGGGGATGAATGACTGCACATTCGAGCTGCCGATGGTCGACAGCGAGGGAGCGTGAAAGCCTTCGGCATACGTGGCCCGCAGCGCAAGCGAATCGATCGGCTTCCATTTGATTCCCAGTTGGGGCGTGGTCGAGTTGCCATAATCGCTGTAATGGTCGTACCGAAGCGCCAGCTGGGTTTCTACCCGCTTCGCGAACGGTGCCGACAGTTCCGCAAAGACGGATCCGATGCGTCGATTTCCTTGCGCTTGCGTGCCGCCTACGCCAATGATGTCGCCATTGACGACGCGCATATCGGGATTGACGGCAAGCTCTTCCTTGCGCGCTTCAACGCCGGCCACGAGGGCCAACGGTCCACCTTCCAGGTTCATTAATTCACGAGAGCCCTTCAAATCCCAGCTTGTGTCGGTAGTCGTGCCGGTTTCGCGAATGCGCGGACTGATGCTTGCCAGCGTCTGCGGCGAATTGTTGCCGAAAGGCCGATAGGCTTGCGTGTCGATCGCATTCACCACCGCAGGAAAATAAAGTTGACCTTTGTCTTCCATGTCCCGATCGATTCTCATGTGCGAGAAGGCGCTTTCCCAATTCCAACCCGCTCCCGAACCCTTGGCGCCGACCAACAGACGGCTAGTGTCGATCGTTACATCGCGCATGACTGGACCGACGTCGCCAAAGTGATAGCGTAATGCAACCGG
The DNA here is from genome assembly GCA_946478765.1 of uncultured Oxalobacteraceae bacterium. The sequence goes on from CAMLDH010000211.1 coordinate 3,231, forward strand.
AACGCCTACGGGATTATCCGGGTGGCCGGCCGGAAGAACGAACCGGAATAAATTACGATGGCCGTCTTGGGAAAACCAGATGGTGCCGGCTTCCGAGACGCCGTTGGGCGGAAGGACGTATGTGCTTGTGACGCGAGAAAGTCCAAACTCAGTGAAGAGCGACAGATTGCGAGTGATGTCAAAATTGATGCCGCCGGAGAGGGCATTGCTGTGCTGTGCATCGACAAGGTTAATGACTCCGTATGGGTTGTACCCGCAACTGCCGTTGGTTAGGACAAGTGCCGCCGGGCAGCGTGGGTCGCGGTCTGCAAAAGTAGTAAACGTGCCACTTCCAGGCACGCCTTCACGGAAGTAATTGCCCGGATAGGACAGGCTGGACGCTTCGACCGTGTTGCGGGAAAACAGCTGCGTCAAATCGCTTTCAGCGACATTGTGCGTATCCACCAGCCGGGTGGCGTTACGCCTGGAATCGGAGAGCGTGAGAAAACCGTTATAGCCTGCCTTGTCATCCTGAGCAGGATTCCCGAAGGTCAAAGTACCGTAGGTATCACGGTTGCCAAATTCGCCCTCATGATTTGTGCTGTAGTTCGTCCCTGCTTCCACGCCTCGGTAATCCTTGCGCAAAACGATGTTGACCACCCCAGCCATTGCGTCCGACCCATAAATGGCTGAAGCGCCGCTCTTTAGCACTTCAATGCGCTCGATGGCCGACAGCGGAATGGCGTTCAGATTAAAAAGCTGCGACTGCCCAATATTCGGATCGGCGTAGGGCGATGCGGCAATGCGCCGGCCATTGACCAAAACCAGCGTCGCTTGCGAACCGAGACCGCGCAGCGATATTGTGGATACGCCCGATGCAAAACTGTCGCCTAATAAAGTCAAATCTTGAATGTTTCTGCTGCTGCTCGATGGAATGTTGCCAAGCAGTTCGCCCACAGATACGGCGCCGGAATTGCGAATCTCTTCGGCGGTAATTACCTGGGTCGGCGTCGAAGTTTCCCAGTCGGTGCGCTTGATGCGCGTACCAACGACTTCTACCGTTTCAGAGGCTTTCAGCTCTTGCGCATCTGCGGGCTGATTGACGACGGGGTTGATGGTTGTGGCAAATGCCAAAGCGAGTGCGGGCTTTGCGCGCAATATTTTCTTCTTGTTCATCATTGACATCTCCTCTAGCTCCCATCAACGAAGAAGAATTGCGGAGCAAGGTTGTGATGCGTCAGAACTTCACCTTGGTTACAGTGGTCTAAATACTAAGATTTACGACAATCGATTTTGTTCAAATTCGGTTTGTGACACTGCTTTGATCAAGGACAAAACCTCTGCCACGACCAAGCCTATCGAGGACGAATGTTTCCGCTCTTGATCCGTCAATATTTATTCGAATCCCGTTTTTACCCTTGTGAAACTCGGCTAATTCCAGTTCAAGGTTCTGGTACAAACGCGCTTATGAATTCAATGTCCTCAATGACCATGACTGTCACGGCATGTGTCGCAGGTTCAGCCGGCAATATCAGCGATTGACGCTATCCACACAGTTATGGATGAGACACCAGCGAAGAGAGAGGGTACGGCGCAGGAACCGGAGAGTAGCCCATCGAAGGTTTCAAGTGCTCCAGTGGTCGAAACCGCCGCTGAGGACAAGCCGCAGCAAGGTATCCCTTGGCTGTCGGATTGGAAGGAAAAACTTTATGCTTGGCTGACTTCGCGTATTGGCCGGACAGGTGCGTGGCTCGTGGTGGTCCTGTTGGTGGCCGGCCTCCCGTTCCTGTGGTCTAACTGGACCACGATCCGCGAATGGCCTGGGATAAACGGGGTGATTGAGTATGCAAGGCAACCCTCCCTTCCCCATGCCAAGCCTGGGGAATATTCGGTGATAATTGCAAGACTCGACGGCGACCCCGAGGGAAAGTACGGGAAGATCGTCGAGCAATCCATCTCAGATCTTCCCGCTGTGCATGTGTATAAACTCGACAGGCGTATCGAGATTTCCGGTTCCGATATCAGGGCCGCTGAGGTGCACGCTACTGGCCAGGCGCAGGATTACCTTAAGCGTACCGGCGCGCAGATTCTTATATGGGGCTTGGTTGTTCCGGGAGACAAGGCGGGGGTGCCCAAGCTGTGGTGGACCGTGTCCGCAGGCGCTGCGCCAGCCAAGCTGCATGAACGCTATCCGGCGGGAAGCAGCAACGAATTGCCGCCGCTTTTTTGGACGGATCTCTTCGATGTCCTGCGGTTGCTGGTGGTTGATGAGGCGGCCACGTTCGAAGCCCAATATGGCCACTATATCGCTGACAAGTTGCTCCCCTTCATAGCAAAGGTCAGGCAACTTCTGGAAGAGAAAACCGGACTCACTAGCGAATGGAAGCCCGATACTGTTGCAGAGGTACGTTTCACTCTCGCGAATGCACTGCTCACTTTTGGAGACCAACGAGGCAATAGTGATGCCCTTGCAGAGGCCATTGCGGCTTACGGGGCGGTGCTGAAGGAATATACCCGAGAGCGTGCGCCGCTGGACTGGGCGATGACTCAGAACAACCTCGGCAAAGCGCTTTCGACACTGGGCGAACGGGAGAGTGGCACCGCACGCCTGGAGCAAGCCATGGCCGCCTATCGGGAGGCGCTGAAGGAATTAACCCGCGAGCGAGTGCCGCTGCAGTGGGCGACGACTCAGAGCAACCTTGGCATCGCGCTTGGCATCTTGGGCGAGCGGGAACGTAACGCCACCTACCTGACAGCGGCGATAAACGCCTTCGAAGCAGCCCATAGCGTGTATCAACAGAGCGGCATGACTCAGTATGACGCGTACTTCGAGAAGACGTTGCAATCGCTCAGGCAGCGCACCGCCCAACTTCAACGATGATCCCTGTTTTCGAGGGGGCGAGGTCAAATTCGAAACGAATCAATAGGGGCCTGAGCTTTAGCCTCAAATTCCTCTTGTAAGCCGGTGCAATAACCGAAACGCACACCACCAATGCATGGGAATCCCTACCTCGCCGCCACTCTCACGCCCTCCCGCACCCGATCATCCGGATGAACAATCACCTGTTCCCCGGCCTTGATGCCCGACACGACCTGCGCGTCAAGGCCGTTGCGCTGGCCGACCGCCACGCGGCGCTTGACGGCTTTGCCTTGTTCAACCGCGAACGCGGCCCAGCCGCTGCCGTCGCGGAACAAGGCGCTGGCGGGGATTTGCAACACGTCGTTCGCTTCCCAGACGATGAAACCGGCTTCGACCCGGTAGCCGTCGCCGAGACGTTGCCACCGGGCGGGCGGGGAGGTGAAGGCGACGATGATCCAGACGCGTTGTTCTTCCACGCCCAGCGCAGAAACTTTGGTGAAGCCGGCGGGCTCGACCACGCGCACCGCGCCTTCGAGCACGCCATCGCCGCCCCAGCGTTCGAATACGACGCGGGTGCCGGGATGGATGCGCACGGCATCGGCTGACAACACGTCTACTTCGACTTCCAGCACGCGCGGGTCGCCGATGTCGATCAGCGGCTGACCGGCGGCGACCGTGCCTTCGCTTTTGTGCGCGATCTTGAGCACTTGCCCGGCCACGGGAGAACGGACGGCAACCGGTTCGGCGCTGCCGCCGCTGGCGGCATATTTCAGGGCGGTGCGGGCCGCTTCCAGCTCATGGCGTCAGAACGAGTACTTCAGGCCGAGCTCGACGCT
>CAMLDH010000212.1 GCA_946478765.1 uncultured Oxalobacteraceae bacterium
ATCGCAACGCGCATCCGCCGTGGCGTGACGCGAATGCAATCCCAGCTTGTCCAGCAAAGCACGATCGGCTTCCGCATCCGGGTTGTCGGTCGTCAACAACTTGTCGCCATAGAAAATCGAATTGGCGCCCGCCAGGAAACACAGCGCCTGTATCGCATCGCCCATCTCGCGACGGCCGGCCGACAGCCGCACGCGCGCCTTCGGCATCGTGATGCGCGCGACCGCAATCGTGCGCACAAACTCGAACGGATCGATCGGGTCGGTCCCGTACAAGGGCGTGCCTTTGATTTGCACGAGGTTATTGACCGGCACCGATTCCGGATACGGATCGAGATTGGCGAGCTGCGCAATCAAGCCTGCGCGCTGGCGGCGCGATTCGCCCATGCCGACGATGCCGCCGCAGCACACCTTGATGCCCGCATCGCGCACGCGGCCCAGGGTATCGAGGCGATTGTCGTAATCGCGGGTGCTAATGATGTCGCCGTACAGTTCCGGCGCGGTGTCGAGGTTATGGTTGTAGTAATCGAGTCCCGCTCCCTTCAGGCGTTCGGCCTGGCCTTCGCCCAGCATGCCGAGCGTGACGCAGGTTTCCAGGCCCAATGCCTTCACCTCGCGCACCATCTCTTCGACATGATCGAGGTCGCGGTCTTTCGGCTCGCGCCATGCGGCACCCATGCAGAAACGCGTCGCGCCGTGCGCCTTGGCCTGGCGGGCGGCATCGAGCACGGTGTCGAGCGGCAGGATTTTCTGCGCGGTGACGCCGGTATCGTAGCGTGCGGCCTGCGGGCAATAGCCGCAATCTTCCGGGCAGCCGCCGGTCTTGATCGACAACAGCGTGGCAAGTTCCACTTCATGCGGATCGAAATGTTCGCGATGCACTTGTTGTGCGCGATACAGCAAATCGTTGAACGGCAAATCGAACAATGCAGCGACATCATCGACCGGCCACGCAGCCGGTGCGGACACGGGCGCGGATTTGCCGGCGTTGACGGGCGGATGGAACGAAACAGGATGCGACGACATAAACAACATTCCTTTGTATCTAGGTGAATCAGTTAATGTGAATCCGACAGTGTACCGGGCCAGCCCGGCAGACACGAAAAATCAAGATGGGCTGCGGCCAGTGCCGCCGACGGTTCGTCCAGGCGCGGCAGGTAGCCCAGCAGCGGCGCGCCCAAACGAGCGGCCAGCGCCTCGATGTTGGCCGCGCCATGCGGCATGCCCAGATCGACTGCATTGGCAACCCAGCCCGCCAACGGCAAGCCGCGCGCTGCGATCGCTTCCGCGGTCAACAATGCATGATTGAGGCAGCCGAGCCGCAGCCCGACCACCATCACCACCGGCAGCGCCAACTGCTGCGCCAGATCGGCAGTGTCGTACCGGCCGGAGAGCGGCACGCGGAATCCGCCGACGCCTTCGACCACGACCGCATCCGCCATGCCGGCAACGCGCTCATAACAGGCGCGGATATGCGCCAAATCGATGTCGATGCCTTGCAGCGCGGCAGCAATGTGCGGCGCCGCCGCTTCCTGCAGCAGGTAAGGTGTCGCGAGCGCGGCCGGCAAGAGCACGTTGGCGGCAGCCGCCAGACAATCGGCATCCGCGTTGCGCCAGACGCCGTCGCGCAATTCGGCCCCCGCCGCGATCGGCTTCATGCCGGCGGCCCGCACACCGCTCTGCGCCAATGCATGCAGCAGCGCACTCGATATCAGCGTCTTGCCGATGTCGGTATCGGTACCGGTGACGAAATACGCACATGCAGCAGTCACATCAAGCCTCTACTTTCTGGCGCGCTTCAAGCGCATTCAACGCCGCCGCCAATTGCGCGACGTCCTCGGCGGTATGCGCGGCCGACAATGTGACGCGCAGGCGGGCCGTGCCGGCCGGCACCGTGGGCGGCCGGATGGCCGGCACCCATAATCCGTCTTCATACAAGGCGGCGGCGGCGTGCAACGCGTCTTCATTGGCGCCGATGATCAGCGGCTGAATCGCGGTGTCCGATGGCACATGCCGCCAGCGGCGCAAGTTCAATGCAGTCTTCAGCTGCGCAATCAGCGCGCGCAAATGGGCGCGGCGCGCCTGGCCTTCCGCACCGCCGATGATGTCGAGACTGGTCAGCAACGCATGCGCCAATGCCGGCGCGGCGGCGGTGGTATAGATGTAAGGCCGCGCACGCTGCACCAGCCATTCGATGACGGTCGCATGCGCGGCCACGAATGCGCCGCCGACGCCGGCCGCCTTGCCCAGCGTGCCCATATAGACCAGGTATGGCGAGCGCAATCCGAAATGCTCCAGTACGCCGCGTCCATGAGCGCCGAGCACGCCGAAACCGTGCGCATCGTCCACCACCAGCCACGCGCCGTATTGTTCGCACAATGCGAGCAGCGCCGGCAATGAGGCCAGATCGCCATCCATGCTGAACACGCTATCGGTTGTCACGATCTTGGTGGCCGCGGTACTGGCTGCCAGCAGTTTTTTCAATGCATCGACATCGCCATGCGGATACACCTTGACCGCCGCGCGCGACAGGCGTGCGCCGTCGATCAGCGACGCATGGTTGAGCGACTCGGAAAACAGGTCGCTGTCATGATCGGCCAGCGCGCTCAGCACGGCAAGATTGGCCATGTAGCCGGTGCAGAAGTACAGCGCGCGTGCCGACTCAAGGTGCGGCGCGACAAACGCCGCGAGCCGCTCTTCCAGCAGCGCATGCGCGCGCGAGTGGCCGCTGATCAAGTGCGATGCGCCACTGCCGACGCCGTAGCGCGCCGCGCCTTCCTGCAATGCTTCGGTCACCAGCGGATGCGCGGCCAAACCAAGATAGTCGTTGCTGCAAAATGCCAGCATCGACCGGCCGTCGACCTGCACGCGCGGCGCGCACGGGGTATCGGCCACGCGCCGGCGGCGGCGCAAGCGCTGTTCATCCAGTTGTGTCAATGCGCGATCGAGCGCGGCGAGCAGTTTCACTGTCAAGCTCCTATGACTTGTTCAAATACGGTGCGCGTCTGTTGCGCCAAGCCGTCGATTTCTTCGTCATTCAAGATATACGGCGGCATCAGGTATACGGTGCGGCCGATCGGGCGCAGCAGCAATTCGTGTTCCAATGCCGTCGCGAAGAAACGACGCGAAAAGCTTGCCGCCCTGGCCGGGTCATCGACCGCCGCATCGAATGCCCACATCATGCCGCGCTGGCGGAAGTGGCGCACATGCGGATGCGCCGCCAGCGGCGCGAGAGCGGCCGTCAGCCGCGCGGCGCGTTCCCGGTTGCGGTTGAGCACGTCGTCTTCGTCAAAAATTGCCAAGGTCGCCAATGCCGCGCGGCACGCCAGCGGATTGCCGGTGTACGAATGCGAATGCAGAAAGCCGCGCGCGACATCGGCGTGATAAAACGCCTGATAAATCGCGTCGCGCGTCATGACCAATGACAAGGGCAGATAGCCGCCGCTGATGCCTTTCGACAGGCACAGAAAATCGGGCCAGATGCCGGCTTGTTCGCATGCGAAAAAAGTGCCGGTGCGGCCGCACCCGACCGCAATTTCATCGGCAATCAGATGCACCTGATAACGGTCGCACAATGCGCGCACGTCGGCCAGGTACACCGGATCGTACATTGCCATGCCGGTCGCGCACTGGACCAGCGGCTCGACGATCACGGCGGCGATATGGCCGGCGCGTTCTTGCAGCAATGCTTCCAGCTTGCCGGCGGCGCGGCGCGCGACATCGGCCGCGGTTTCTCCCTCGTGCGCGTTGCGCGCATCGGGCGACGCCACCACGTGCACCTGCTGCAGCATCGCACCGTATGCATCGCGGAAGATTTGCACGTCGGTCACCGCCAGCGCGCCGACCGTTTCACCGTGATAGCTGCCCTTCAGGCAAACGAATTCGCGCTTGTCGGTCAGCCCGGCATTGCGCCATGCATGGAAACTCATCTTCAGCGCGATCTCGACTGCCGACGCGCCGTCGGATGCATAGAAGCAGTGGCCGAGAACATGGCCGGTGCGTTCCGCCAGTTTCTCCGACAAGCTGATCACCGGTTCATGCGTGAAACCGGCGAGCATCGCGTGTTCCAGCTTGTCCAGTTGATCTTTCAACGCGGCGTTGATGCGCGCATTGGCGTGACCGAACAGGTTGACCCACCAGGAACTGATCGCATCCAGATAGCGCTTGCCGTCGGCATCGTACAGCCACGCGCCGCGGCCGTGGCTGACCGGCACCAGCGGCACGGTTTCGTGATGCTGCATCTGGGTGCAGGGGTGCCATACGCTGCGCAGGCTGCGTGCTACCCAGTCGCTATGTTTGCTTGACTCCAACACTGCTCCAAAAATCATCTCTAACTTGCGCTTTTAGCTCCTTCCCCCTGCAAGGGGGAAGGCTGGGATGGGGGTAAGGTGGTTAAAGCCGCAGCGATATTCGCCAAGACCCCTTCCAAATTATTCAAAACTTCATTGTTCCAAAATCGCAGAACACGCCATCCTTGCATCTGTAAAAATACGGTTCTCTGTTCGTCATAAGCCATTTGGTCCTGATGCTGTCCGCCATCGAGTTCAATCACCAATTTTTTATCAATACAGGCAAAGTCTGCAATGTATGGCCCGATTGGATGCTGGCGACGAAACCGTGCGTCTTGAAGCTGCTTGCCTCGAATTGCTTGCCACAACCGCCGCTCCGCATCGGTCATGTCGGTGCGCAATGCTCTTGCATTTTCGGTTGTCTGTTTTTTGATACGAAGCATTGTGATCACCCGCACCACCCCCATCCTAACCTTCCCCCTTTCAGGGGGAAGGGACTTGTTCTTTCTAACTCAACAAGTTTGGCTTGCGCTTCTCCAAAAACGAACGCACACCCTCGCGCCCCTCATCGGACGCGCGAATCACTGCAATGCGTTCTGCCGTATCCGCGATCAGCGCATCCGTCAGCGGCGCACCGGCCACCTCCTGCACCAGGCGCTTGGCTTCCTTGACCGCATTGGGGCTGGCGGACACCAGTGCCTTCACAATGTCATCCACCGTTGCATCCAAGGCTTCGGCTTTTACTGCCGCATGGACAAACCCGATGCGCAGCGCTTCGCTTGCAGAAAACCGCTCGGCAGTCAAAAAATACCGGCGCGCCGCATTCTCGCCCATCGCCTTGATCACATACGGCGAAATCGTCGCCGGCACCAAGCCGAGCTTGACTTCCGACAAGCAGAAATGCACTTCGTCCACTGCCACCGCAATATCGCACGCAGCCACCAATCCCATGCCGCCCGCATAACAATCGCCCTGCACCCTAGCCACGACCGGCTTCGGACAAAAATACATGGTGCGCAGCATCTCCGCAAACTGCGCGGCATCCGCACGATTTTCCTCGTGCGTGTAACTCGCCATCTTCTTCATCCAGTTCAGGTCGGCGCCGGCGCAAAACGCCGGGCCGTGCGCCGCGAGCACGATCGCGCGCACGCCCTCGTCCGCACCCAGCGCGCGAAATGCCTGCGTGATCTCCGCGATCGCGGTTTCGTTGAAAGCGTTGCGCACGTCGGGGCGATTGAGCCACACTGTGGCAACCCGATTTGCCTGCACTACTTGAAGCGTTTGATCACTCATCATTACATCCTGAATAGGCCAAACTTCGTTTCCGGAATCGGCGCATTCAAGGCCGCACTCAGGCCCAGCCCCAATACCATGCGCGTATCGGCCGGATCGATGATGCCGTCGTCCCACAGGCGCGCCGATGCGTAATACGGGTGGCCTTGATGTTCGTACTGCTCCTTGATCGGCTGCTTGAACGCGTCTTCCTCTTCCTTGCTCCATGCGCCGCCCTTGCCTTCGATGCCGTCGCGCTTGACGGTCGCCAAGACGCTGGCCGCCTGGTCACCGCCCATCACCGAGATGCGCGCATTGGGCCACATCCACAGGAAGCGCGGCGAGAATGCGCGGCCGCACATGCCGTAATTGCCGGCGCCGAAACTGCCGCCGATAATCACCGTGAATTTCGGCACCGCCGCAGTCGCGACAGCGGTGACCATCTTCGCGCCATTGCGCGCAATGCCTTCGTTTTCATACTTGCGGCCGACCATGAAACCGGTGATGTTTTGCAGGAAAACCAGCGGTATTTTACGCTGGCAGCACAGCTCGATGAAGTGCGCGCCCTTCAATGCCGATTCGGAAAATAAAATACCGTTGTTTGCGATGATGCCGACCGGCATGCCGAAGATGTGCGCAAAACCGCAAATCAGCGTGGTGCCGTAGCGCGCCTTGAATTCGTCGAACGCGCTGCCGTCGACGATGCGTGCGATCACTTCGCGCACGTCGAAGGGCTTGCGCGTATCGACCGGGATCACGCCATACAATTCCTGCGCCGGATACTTCGGCTCGACCGTCTCGCGCAATACCATGTCGTGCGATTTTTGGCGATTCAGGTTCGAGACGATGGTGCGCGCCAGCGACAATGCGTGCAGATCGTTTTGCGCCAGGTGGTCGACCACGCCCGACAGGCGCGTGTGCACATCGCCGCCGCCCAGGTCTTCCGCGGTCACCACTTCGCCGGTGGCCGCCTTCACCAGGGGCGGGCCGCCCAGGAAAATCGTGCCCTGGTTCTTGACGATGATCGACTCGTCGCTCATCGCCGGCACATACGCGCCGCCGGCGGTGCAGGAACCCATCACGACTGCAATCTGCGGCATGCCTTTAGCGGACAGATTCGCCTGGTTATAGAAGATGCGGCCGAAGTGATCGCGGTCCGGAAACACGTCGTCCTGATTCGGCAGATTCGCGCCGCCGGAATCGACCAGATAAATGCAGGGCAGATTGTTTTGCTCGGCGATTTCCTGCGCGCGCAAATGCTTCTTGACCGTCATCGGATAATAGGTGCCGCCTTTCACTGTCGCGTCGTTGCAGACGATCACGCATTCCTGCCCCGCCACGCG
>CAMLDH010000213.1 GCA_946478765.1 uncultured Oxalobacteraceae bacterium
ATGAATTGCGCACGCCAGCCGAAGTTGAACAGCAAATCGATCGGCAGATCACATCTGTCGCGCAAATGCTGGGCTTGCCGGAGCAGCAGATCTTCCCGGTATCGGCGCAAAAGGGGCTGGTCGCGAAGATCAATCAGGATCCCGAGTTGCTGGCGAAAAGCCGCGTACCGGCATTGGAAACGGCATTGTCGAATGAATTGATTCCGACAAAACAAGACATCATCCGGACGCAGTTGACGTCCGATATCAATGAATTGACGTCATCCAGGCAGGCGCTATTGTCGGCGCGCACTCGCAATATCGTTGAACAATTGGTGGAGCTAAAAAGCCTGCGCGGGAAAAACAAGAACATCGTCGAACACATGATGAAGCGCATCGATGTGGAAAAGAAGGACTTCGACAGCAGCCTGTTCAAGCTGCAAGCCACGCGCTCCGTATTTGCGCGCCTGTCGGCCGAAGTCTTTACCAGTCTTGGCATGAGCATCCTGAAAGAGGATATCCGCAGGGCGCGCGAGGCGATGGACAAGAGCAAATTCTCGGCCGGCTTGCGCCATGCGGTGAAGGATTTCTTTGCGCAGATTGAAGGCAACCTGCGATTGTCCGGCAAAAAAACGGACGAGATCACCGAAATGATGACGGTCATGTATCGCAAATTTTCGACCGAACATGGACTGTCGCTGTCGACCCCGATGCCGTTTTCGCTCGATAAATACGTGCAAGAAATCAAGATGATCGAAAGCATTTATCAAAAGCAGTTCGGCGCCGCCGCGATCATGACGACCTCGCAAGTGGTATTGATGCAAAAATTTTTCGACTCGATCGCGTCGCGCGTCAAACAGAGCTTTTTGCAAGCGAACCGCGATGTCGAAGCATGGCTCAAAGTCGTGATGGCCCCGCTCGAAGCGCAAATCGGCGAACACAAGGCACAATTGAAACGACGTCGCCAGTCGATCGAGCGAATTCATTCGGCAACCGAAACCCTGGAAGAAAAAGTAAAGGCATTCGAGCAAATGCACATCGAACTGGAAGCGCAAAAGCGCACGCTCGCGATGCTGGAGGACGAATTGAAAAAGGCGGTTTTGGCAGAACTCTCGTCGCTTAAAGTCGCAGCTTAGATGAAACGTATTGTTGACGCACAGGCGACGCCAGTATCGATAGCGGAATACGCGGACCCGGCTTTTTCCAGTGCGGTCATCCACTGGCAAAAGCAGCACGGCCGCCATGCGCTGCCCTGGCAAAATACGCGCGACGCGTATCGTATCTGGCTATCCGAGATCATGCTGCAACAGACGCAAGTCGCCGCAGTGATTCCCTACTATCAGCGCTTCCTGATGCGCTTTCCGGATGTGGCAAGCCTGGCTGCTGCACCTTCGGAAGAAGTGATGGCGCACTGGAGCGGCCTTGGCTACTACTCGCGCGCGCGCAATCTGCATCGCTGTGCGCAGCGCGTGGTGGCCGAACACGATGGCGTGTTCCCCGCCGATCCGGAACGGCTGGCCGATTTGCCTGGCATCGGGCGCTCGACTGCGGCCGCGATTGCCGCATTTGCGTACGGCACGCGCGCCGCCATCCTCGACGGCAATGTGAAGCGGGTATTTGCGCGGGTGTTCGGCATTGAAGGTTATCCGGGGCAGAAAGCGATTGAAGATAAATTGTGGCTGCGCGCGGTGGCGCTATTGCCGGACCGGGAAATCGGTGCCTATACGCAAGGACTGATGGACTTGGGCGCAACGCTTTGCACCCGCAGCAAGCCGGCGTGTCCGACCTGCCCGCTGGCGCAACGCTGCGCCGCCTTCGCGACCGACCGGGTGCATGAACTTCCGGTGCGCAAACCGAAAAAAGCGATTCCCGAAAAGCAGACTGCGATGCTGGTCATTACCGATCGCAATCAGGTGTTGCTGCAACAACGTCCCGATAGCGGTATCTGGGGCGGCTTGCTGTCGCTGCCCGAGGTCGACCGTTTGACTGACGACGCACAATGGGATGCAACGGTTGCGCGGACGGTGGCGCCGTTCGGTGTGCCCGCTTCTTGCGAACGCTTGCCGGCGTTTTCGCATGGATTCACGCATTTCAAATTGCATATCGCGCCATATCGCATCAGATTGGCGCGCAAACTGGAGATGGCCGGGCAGTCCACGCATGTCTGGATAGATACGGACAAACTGGCGCATGCGCCCTTGCCGGCGCCGGTCAAGAAGCTGTTGCTCGCGGTCTTTTCTGAAAGCGCACTTAGCGCACTTGGCTAAAGTCCGTCTTCCCATTCGACCCGATTGCGTCCAAGCTGCTTGGCGCGATACAGCGCGGTATCCGCACGCTCGATCAGCGTGATGATGCGCTCGCCGTTGCGGTACTGTGCGACGCCAATCGAGATCGAAATACTTCTCGGCGGCAGGATCTTCTGGAAGTCCAGAAAATGCGCATAGACGCGCAGCCGTTCCGCGTGCATGACGGCGCCCTTCAAATCGGTGTCCGGCAATACCAGCATGAATTCGTCGCCGCCGTAACGCCCAAAGATATCGCTATCGCGAATGCTGTCGCGCGCGACCCGGGAGAATTCCCGCAAGATCGTGTCGCCTACCAGGTGGCCGTTCCTGTCATTGATGGTCTTGAAATAATCGATATCGATCAGGCAGATGCAAAATGGCACGGACAATGAATTCGCCTGCAACTTTGCCTGATCCAGTTCGATCTGAATCTGGCGGCGATTGAACAGGCCGGTCAACTCGTCGCGGATGGCTTTTTCTTCATAGTGTTCCAGTTGATAGCTGGTCGCTTTCAGCACACGGCGCAAATGCCGGATATGGGTGCCGACCGCAATCATGCTCGGCAAGGTCAGCATCAGTACCAGCCATTGCATCAAGTCGGTGTAGAAGCTGGCTGGATATAGTTCGTGCTGGCCTCGCAGCAGGATCATGCCCAGATAGGCGCCGAGGCACACGACCGACAACAGCAGAAGCGCCGGCGTCGACAGCCGGAACAATCCAAACGAAAACGCGATCAGCATGAATGGGCCGAGCGCGATTTGCGTCGAGCGGTCGAGGTAAGCGACCACCAGCATCGTGACCGCGGAGGCCAGAATTTGCGGAATGATCAAGGTCGGTTCGGCAAGACGCTTGTTGATGCCCAGCTTGAAGGCGAGGTAAAACAACAGGATGAAACACAACACGATCGTTACACCGGCAATGAAAGTCGTGTTGCCGATCAAGTCTTGCTTGAAAAATATAAACAGGGTCAACGTATAAAGCACAGCGCCCAAGCCTGGATGCGACATTCTTGGTAGTTGCGTCAGTGGCGCTTTCTTTCGACGATTGAGGGCTTGTGGGCGCATGGCTCCTATACCGCTGTGCTAAGAAGAGGAAGGGAAAACGGGAGTGCCCAAAAGCATCGGGCAGCCGATATGCAGGCGCCGCATTTTTTTAAAAGCGGTCGCCGCCTTTCTTATCCCATTAGTCGCACAAATCGTTATTGCGATGCAGCAAAAAGAAGAAAAAAAGCTGGGAAGTTGGGCGGGAGTTACGGCTTTTCACCTGCGCAAGGCGGCACGCGCCCTTAGAGCGGTTTTCGTTACACAATCTCATGCTGCCGCAGGTATTGATAGACGATCTTTAATCGGCCCTGGGCATCGCCCAGTTCCAGCAACTTTTGTCGCGCTGTGAGCGGGATGGGCAGGATTTCACACCAGCGATTGGCGACCCAGCTGGCATCGTCGAGTTGAATCGGTTGGGCGAACGGGCTATCGGATGCATCGCCTTGGCTGGCCTGGGCTTTTGCGTTGATGTCATCGATCACGATTTTGAGCGCAGTGGCGCAGCGCACGTGGGTGTCGCTGACCGGCGCGGCCGGATCGGCCGCGATTATGTCGACGCGCGCTTCCAGCCGATGGTCGGCCAACGCGCGTGTTTGCAGAATGCGGAAGCGTTTGCCGCCTTGCGTGCGCAAGAGCAGTACACCCAGATTGACCATGTCCCACTGCACGATATGCGCAAGGCAACCGACGTCTTCCGGCTCGGCCGCGGCGCCCACTTCCTTGCCCGATTTGATCAGGACCACGCCAAACGGCGCTTCGCGTTTCATGCACTCGCGCACCATGTCGATGTAACGCGCTTCGAATACGCGCAAGGGGAGAATGCCGCCCGGGAACAGGACTGTATTCAACGGGAACAGCGGGAGCCATGTGTTATTGTCGGGCATGGTCGGTGTCACGGCCGTTGCAATGGAGATAAGCTATTGGCAGTGACGAATAATGCAGCCGGCTCTATGCCAGTTCGCGGTGCCGCAGCACAACGCGTTCCGCTGCGCTGAAATACTGCGCGAGCCGCTCGGCAATATAGACGGACCGGTGCTGGCCGCCGGTACAACCGATGGCAACCGTCAGATAACTGCGGTTGTCGCTCTTGAATGACGGCAGCCATTTCTCCACGAATGCGCGGATATCGTCGCGCAATACTGCGACCTCGGGCTGCGCATCAAGGAATGCGGCAACCGGCGCATCCTTGCCGGTCAGCGCGCGCAGACTCAGGTCGTAATACGGATTGGGCAAAACCCGCACATCGAATACCAGGTCGGCATCCAGCGGCACGCCGAACTTGAAGGCAAACGACTCGAACAGGAGCGTCAGCGGCGTGCGTTCCGACTCGACCAATTCCTTGATCCACGCGCGCAGCTTATTGGCGGAGAGGCCCGACGTGTCGATGACATGGCCGACGCCTTCGATGGCCGCCAGCATTTCGCGCTCTTTGAGAATGCATTCGATCAGGGTTGGACGATCGGCGGGATTCTGGCCGGTTCTGATGCGATGCGACAGCGGGTGGCTGCGCCGGGTCTCGGAAAAGCGCGCAATCAGCGATTCGGTCTTGGCGGTCAGGAACAACACCTTGACGTCGTGTCCTTCCTCTTTCAGCCACTTGATATCGGCCGGCAGTCCGGCCAGCGAATCGGCGCTGCGCGCATCCATCGCCACGGCAAGCGTTTCCGCACCTTCATTGAGGCGCGTTGCGACCAACGCGCGTAACAAGGCGGGCGGCAAATTATCGACGCAGAAATAGCCTGCGTCTTCGAGTGCATTCAAGCCGATCGATTTACCCGACCCGGAGATGCCAGTGATGAGAATTAGGCGCATAAGCGATGATAATACCGTAAGGGCCCGCAAAGTGTGGTTGCCGGGCTGGATCAGTCGTCGTCCATCGCCTTTTGTTGCCGCTCCATGAATTCCTTGAGCGTATCGATGCCGCGCAATTGCAGTATCGTGTTGCGTACCGCCGCTTCCAGCAACACTGCCAAGTTGCGGCCGGCTTCGACCGGGATCACCACTTTGCGGATCGGCAGCCCCAGCACTTCGTCGGTTTGCGAATGCAGCGGCAAGCGCTCGTAATTCTCTTCCAGCGTGCTGCGCCGTACCAGGTGCACGATGAGTTTGAGGCGCATCTTGCGGCGTACCGCGGTTTCGCCAAAAATGGTTTTGATATCCAGCAGGCCGAGGCCGCGCACTTCAAGCAGATTCTGCAGCAGCGGCGGGCAACGGCCTTCGATCATGTTCGGTGCAATGCGCGCGAACTCGACCGCATCGTCGGCCACCAGCCCATGATTGCGCGAAATCAGCTCCAGCCCCAATTCGCTCTTGCCCAGGCCCGACTCGCCGGTGATCAGGACGCCCACTCCCAGCACATCCATGAACACGCCGTGCATCGTGATGCGCTGCGCGAGCTTTTTCGACAGATAGACGCGCAGGTAATCGATCACTTGCGCGGCCGGCAGCGGGGTTGAAAACAGAGGGATATTTTTTTCGTCGCAGATCGACAGGATATAGGCGGGGGTTTCCAGGCCTTGCGCGATGATGAATGCCGGCGGTTCGCCTGCGACCAGTTCTGCAGTCTGATGGATGCGCGCCACGGGCGACAGGCGCCTGTAGTATTCGGTTTCCTGATGTCCGAATACCTGGATGCGGCCGGGGTGGATCAGATTCAAATGGCCGACCTGATCCGCCGCCGAAATCGCATCGCCTGAAATCAGGCGCTCGCCACCGGGAAAGCCGGCGAACCAGCCGAGCTCCAGCACTTCGCGGTTATCGTCGTACAGTTGTTGGATCGTCAGCGGGGTCGATAAGGGCATGATGGAGGCTCAAGTGGCGGCAACAGGGCAGGTGGACGCCGCAATCCGGATCAGGCAATATTTTGCGCGCTCGGTTGCCATGTAATCAGGCGTGCATGGACAGTCGCCGTATCGGGGGACGTTGCCAGTACATTGCGGAATGCTTCGTCGGAAAACATTTCGGCGATTTCCGACAGGATTTCGAGATGCTGCTGCGTCACATGATCGGGGATGAGCAGGAAGATCAGCAAATTGACCGGCTCCCCATCGGGCGACTCAAATGGAATCGGCTCTTTCAAGCGAACGAACGCCGCCAGCGGCGCTTTCAATCCCTTGATACGGCCATGGGGCACGGCAACACCATGCCCCAGGCCGGTCGATCCCAAACGCTCGCGCGCAAACAGATTGTCGGAAACAGTCGAGCGGGCGATGCCGCAATTGTTTTCGAAAATCAATCCGGCTTGTTCGAACGCACGCTTCTTGCTCGATACATCGAGGTCGAGAACGACATTTGTGAGAGGGAGGATTTGGTTGAAATGGTTCATGGTGCAATGCACAAAAATGGCGTTTGCATCGAATTATAGGCTCATTTTGAATTCGTTGCGCCTGAAAAATACAAACCTTGCTTACTGCCGCGCACTTCGCAGATTCGTGGGGCGTTGTCCAGTCGTGAAATTGCTGCGCCACGGATTGATATCCAATCCGCCGCGTCGCGTATAGCGCGCATACACCGCCAATTTGTGCGGCTTGCAGTGCCGCAGAATGTCGATAAAAATCCGCTCCACGCATTG
>CAMLDH010000214.1 GCA_946478765.1 uncultured Oxalobacteraceae bacterium
TACTCCTTTCGCTTGAATTTCCAGTGCACCACAAAACCCCTGCTTCACCGCCTTGCATTGCATCCCGCTACGACCGCCAAATTACCTAACTTATTACTGCGCGGTTATTACTGCGCGGGCTCTTACCTTTCCCATGACCTTGCTGGAATGACCAAAGTGGTCCGGATAGCGGCCAAAATCATGCGCATCCACTCTTCATCATTCCTCATCATTCCTCATCATTCCTCATCATTAAACACAAAATTCACGTTCTTCCGCATTGCGTGATGCAAGGAAATAGCTGCGCGCAATCCTCGGAAACCCGCGCCAGCATTCGCTTTCCACTCTATTGATGCAGTAGTGAAGCCTTCCATTTTCGGCGATCGCCGGTTCTTCTCCCCTTGTGCAGGAGGGTTGTCGATGCTGGAACGAATATTGGCAGCATGACCACATAAGGACTATAAGCGATCCGCGTTTATTGCCTTTTTCTTTTCTAATTACAGGAACAAACATCATGACAACAAATAAGACGACTACTACAATTTCCATCGGCATTGCAACATTGCTGGTGCCATTGTCGGTATTCGCTACCCAACCCGGCGCAAGCGTACCCTGCGTCGTACCCGGCGTAAGCATTCCCGGCGCAAGCGGATACGGCGTAAGCATTCCCGGCGTAAGCATTCCCGGCGCAAGCATTCCCGGCGCAAGCGGATACGGCGCAAGCGGATACGGCGGCATCAACATTCATAGCGGCGTGAACGGCAGTTTCTCCCTCGGCGCCAACGGAACGGCGACGTCGTATGCGCAGAACAGCGAAGCAGCGACCGCAAAGATCGGTGCAACCACCAGCTTCACACCGAATTACAGCACGGTGGCAGCGGGCGTCTCCGGTGCAACGACGAGCGACAGCGCCGGTCAGGCATATAACATCAGCACCGGTTCCGGAATGGGCACGGCAGCATCGTTCGGCTCTTCCGCAACTCTGGTTGGTGGCACGACCTCTATTCAAGGCGTGACCGCGGGCTTTAACGGTGGCGGCTCGGGTACGCAGACAAGCAATGTCATTCAGGCGGGCACTAACCAAGGCAGCTATGTGACGGGGCAGACCTTGTCCGGTTTCGACGCGGGAGTGAATTACGCTCGGACAGCCACAACCACTTTTCCTGTTGCCGGTGTTGGCGGCAGCCGGTCGTCAACGGTAAGCCTCTCGGCGTTCAACTCGGGATATGCAAGCGGTGCGAATTCCATGGGTGCCCTGACAGGCATGAATGCGGCAGGCATCGCCAATATTGGATCGTCCGGCCAATTCTTCGGCAATGGAAACATGTCCGCCACCATCAATACGGTCGCGCCATGATCGTCTCGTCTTCCATGAAACAGGAAAGATCATGAAAATCAAAACACTCATTTTGCTGGTGGCTGCCTCTTGCACGGGGGCGGCCTTGGCCGATGATGGTCTTGCGCTTCGCCCTAGTTACGATTTGCAGCAAGCGTCAGCGGCGAAGTCCGCCCTCGAGCCCGCTGCAACGACGACCAATTCCAACTCGACTGCAACCGCAACGACGAGCAGCCAAGGCGGCGCTGCTCAAGGCGTTGGAAGTCAGGGGCAGTCGTTGTCGATCGACAGCCATGCCGTCTACGAGGCCCCGCAGCGCAACCCGGTCGCGACAGCGATCGCTCCTGCTCTGACCAGCAGCAACGATACCTGTATGGGTTCCACATCCGTGGGCGGCAGCGCGGTGTCGTTTGCGTTCAGCGTCGGAAGCTCCTGGACCGATGAGAACTGCGTGATGCTCAAGAATGCGCGCGAGATCTGGAACATGGGCTTCAAGGGGGCTGCGCTGGCTCGCCTGTGCATGGATACGCTGAACAAGGAGGCGCTCGAAGCCACCGGCATTCAATGCCCGGTCCGGTCAACGGCAAAAGCGCAATCGTCGGAGACAAGCGCGGCGAATGACAACAGCGCCATGCAGGATATATATGCCCATTGATAACGAGCCGCACAGGAACAAGTTGGCGAACTTTGAGACCGGTTTCAGTCTTGATCACTTTAAAGATTCGCCAACTTGTTTCGGCGTGACTCCTAAGCAATGAGCGCGCGAGGAGATACCATGAAAATATTCATTCCATTTGTATTGCTTGCTGCAACGTGCAGTATCGCCGCAGCGGCAAGCGGCAATTTTCAGATCGAGCGAATGGCGTCCGGCTCGGGAACGCCGGCAGTAGGGGAGACGAACGGAACAGAAACGGCGGAACACGTCGCCGATGGTTTGTATCATGTCTCGAACTTTTTGCCCGGCTTTCCCACCGCAGCGACTATCTGGCCCAGAGAGGTGCCGATTACATGCGGCCTGGACCACGCAACCCAGCGCAAGACATGCAGCGGCTACCGTGTGATTCCCGCGATAGGCCGCGGCGAGTATATCTTCGTCCGGCCGATGGAGGTCCCGGCGCCGCCACCGGCGCCGATAACGGTGTCCGCGCCGCCTGAACCCAAGCCGGTGCCGGTGCCGGTCACGGTCAAAAAGCCGCTGGGTTGACGCATCATGATTGTCGTCAATCTGGCGCTGGCCTCGATCTGTTTTTCTGGGGCATGCCATCCGGCCCTGGTCGGAACCAACACGCCTGCCGGCACGTTTGCGTTATCGCAACAGCAAACCACGGAGCCGGGATACGGGGGAGATCTCCTGGTCTATCGGGAAGACGAAAAGAATCTGTGGGCAATTCACCGCGTCTACACCCTGAATCCCACAGAGCGCAGAGTAGAGCGGCTTGTTTCCGGCAGCGTTCACCAACGACGCGCCGTGACAAAAGGCTGTATTAACATCATGCCGGACGTCTACCAGAAGCTGATGGACTGCTGCAGCAAGGACTTTCTCGTTATTAATCAAAATTAACGCAAAAGTCGCATGGCGCGTTGGGCTAACGCTACCGCGCTCATGGCGACGCTGGCAAGATGCTTCGGCCATAATTCCAAATACGGACGAATCAACGACCATTCCTCTCTCGTGACAGAGACGTCCTGTCCCAATACGCATAACCGGGAACACGGTATGCAATTAGCCGCAGCCAAGTGTGTCCGGCGCTTCCGACGACGTTATAGCCCAAGCACCCCAGTTAATTGCCCAAGCGGTGGCAGCATGGTCGGCATCGTTGCCAATATGCCGCTGATGGCATTGCCAGCCTGCCAGTATTAACAGTTATTTTGATTAAAAATATTTGTTACGCGCACATGCGTGCCATGCGGTTGTCTGATGTGCAATCCCATAAAAGCAGTATGGGCCAATGCTCGTACTTTAGATAAAATTCTTGCATGAAAGCAACGGCGAAATAATACGCAATTTTGTTAGCTAAGGAACGTGTACGGAATAACTTCCCGATTTATCTCACGGCGGACTGGCGCCTTGCACTGCATTCTATTGAACGCATCCAAATCGGGAAGTTATTCCGTACACGTTTCCAATCAAAATTTTGGTATACGCATCCGATAGCCAAAATACATTTCCTCCACCCCACCAAAAAATGAGCCCATGTCTTTGTCTGCCGTATTAAGTCACTCAATTCAATCCTCGCCTGATAGACGAATTTCGCAATTTGTGTCAAAAAGTAAAATTCCTGAAATTCATTTCTCCTATCAGGAAAATCTGGCGTTGCGCCAACATTTCTCCGCATCAGCGGTTATCGATTGCGAAAGCGCAATCGCGGCCATGCCAACTCTGGGAAAAGTCTTGCGCGAAGTGATCGCCGACGAAAATATCCAGGTGCTTGATCGCTTTTCCAAAAGCGACGATTTTGCCTTGATCATCAGGAATATGCCGATCGATCATGATTTGCCACCCACCCCCTACACGTTGGATCCCAGCATGCAGCCCGTCACTATGGCAATCTTGTCAGTATTAAGTATTTTCGCCTCCATCGGCATACACCCGCTCGCTTACCAAGGTGAAAATGACGAAAGCTTCATCCGTCATGTTGTTCCGAAAAGGCATGCGGAGACCACGATCAGTTCTTACGGGTCGAAGATGCACTTAGGCATGCATGCCGACAACCCTCACCTGCCATTGCAAACCGAAGCGGTGAGCGACATCTCCGCCTGTCCGGAGTATTTGTCGCTCACCGGGGTGCGTTGCGAGTTGGGTGTACCCACCCGTATCGTCGACATCCGCAGCGTGCTGAACGATCTGCCGGAGTTTGTGCTTGAGGAATTAATGAGAGCGCATTTTTCGATCAAGCGTCCCGAATCTTTTGCCGATCAAAGCCTGGTATTGACGGCACCTCTGGTTGTCAAGAATGAGCAAGGTCAACTGTTATGTCGCTATAACAAGGCCAATGTCAGTGCCACTACGGCGGCGGCCGAGTTCGCCCTGAACGTGCTGGAAGCTAGCGCGCATTTTCCCCAACACGAGCATTGCATCCTGCTGCAGCAGGGCGATTCCTTGATTTTCAAGAATCAACGCACCCTGCATGCCCGCGACGGCTTTACGCCGCGCTTCGACGGCATGGACCGATGGCTCATACGCGTGTTTGGTATCGGTGAGATGGCGCGCACCCTGCCTGTATCCGCCGATAAACCGTATATTGTCAAAGCCTGATCGATGCTAACTATTTCACTTTTATGCATGTTTGCCTTCGCCGCCGGCTTAATTGACGCGGCAGTCGGGGGCGGCGGACTGATACAGATTCCCGCACTGTTTAACCTATTGCCAAACACGTCGTCGGCAGCGCTACTCGGTACCAACAAGGTCGCGGCCGCATGCGGCACCGCGTTCGCGGCCAAATCGTTCATCGGCAAAATACACATTCCATGGCGTCTGGTGTTGCCGGCCGCAATCAGTGCGTTCGGCATGTCTTTCCTCGGTGCGGCAGCAGTGTCGACAGTGCCCCAGAGTCTCATCCGCCCGGTGGTACTTGTGCTGCTGGTGCTCATGGCCATCTATACATTTTTCAAAAAGGATTTCGGGGCCGTTCAAAGACCCCGGAAAATCACTTCGCGTGAACACATCCTGGCGGTCGTGATCGGAGGCAGCATCGGTTTCTACGACGGCCTGTTCGGCCCCGGAACCGGCAGCTTCCTGATATTTTTGTTTATCCGCTTCTTTGCCTTCGATTTTGTACAGGCATCGGCTTGTGCGAAGATCGTCAACTTAGCGACCAATGTCGCGGCGCTACTGTTTTTCATTCCTGCAGGAAAAGTGCTGTATGCATTCGCAGCGCCCATGGCAGTGTGCAATATCTTGGGTGCACTTACCGGCAGTTGGATAGCCATGCACAAGGGGGCCGCATTCGTGCGTATCTTGTTCCTCGTTTTACTTGTTATCCTGATCTCAAAACTGGCCTATGACCTCATTCCCCATGGATAATTCCGACATCTCCGTACACGACAAGCTTAAGTCCCTCCTTGACAACGGCAAGGCCCGCTATCGGCTTGTGCAACACACGGCGGCAGGAAAATCCGAAGAGGTTGCGCTGGCCCGTGGCACAGAGATCGGCCAAGGCGCCAAGGCGCTGGTCTGCGAGCTGCTGTTCGACAATGCCGTCAAGGCCAATGTGCTGGCGGTGATGCCGGCGGACAGGCAGCTGGACAAGACGGAACTGGCGCGCTCCTTTGGCGCCAAGAAAGCGAAGCTGCTGGGGATAGACGCGACGCGTGCGCTCACCAAATGCGAAATCGGCGCGATTCCGCCATTTACCTTTAGCCCAGATATTATTTTGGTGTGCGATCCGCAATTGATCGAACGTTATTCGACTATTGCATTCAATGCGGGCAAGCTCGATATCTCGATGCTGCTCAATACCGAGGATTATCTGGCGCTGGCGAAACCGCAACTAATGCGGATTACCGCCTCGCCCATTACGAACAAATCCCTCATGGAGGCGGTCGCAGTAGAAAGACTCTAGTACCTACGTGCTGGAGAGCGGGCTATGCAGGATGCTGCTTGCTTGCACGAAGAAAAAACCAGCCTGCTGCCAGCATCGCCACTCCCCACACCAGAAATCCAATGTCCCAATATATCCATTGGTCTGCCGGCGCTGTTTCGTTGACGTGATGGATTTGAAGAATATGGTGGTTGATAGTTTCTTCCACCACATCTATGACATCCTCACGGAACATCGCCCGCACCAGTCAGTCGAATTATTTTTGGAGGTGCATATGAATGCGCAAAGAAATGACGCCGAGAAATCGACGCAATCCGCTGATGATGGCATCCTGGAAAAAATTGCAAGAGCAATAGATCCGCCGAGCCGGGAGGTCAGCGATGAGGAACTGATCGATCCAGGTGCAAACACGCCCGATTCGAATCCCAAAGGTAACAAACCTAAACCTGCGGACGCCAAATAGGGCGACGGAAGCCGGTCATGGCGACGATGGCGCTTGCCCTTGTTGACCATGTCTGCATCGAACGACCTTGCCAAAATCAAGACGGGCAGGCCTTGATTCTTCTCACCACCAAGCAGGAAAAAATTGGTTTAAATAGCAAGACAGACACCATCAGAAGCCGCTGCGCACATGCAGCTGCCACGGCAAGGGGGCACGGTGAGTTGTATCGGAAGTCGCGCCATCACAAGCAGTGCGGTCAGGCGACGCATATTGCTATTGCCGATGGTATTGGGTATCTCGGCCTGTACGCCAAAAAATGCCCCGCCGCCGCAGTTGCCGCCTCCTGAAGTGTCCGCCATCAAGGTAAGCGCCACACCGGTGACCGTGTACCAGGAATATGCCGCGCAGGCAGAATCGGTTGATACGGTCGAGATTCGGTCCCGGGTCGGCGGCATTATGGAACGCCAGGCGTTCCGGGACGGCGCCAAGGTCCAGCCCGGCGACTTGCTCTTTGTTATCGACCAGCAGCCGTATATCGCTGCCCTGACGCAG
>CAMLDH010000215.1 GCA_946478765.1 uncultured Oxalobacteraceae bacterium
CGACCACCGAGATCTACACTCTTTCCCTACACGACGCTCTTCCGATCTCCATTCACGTCCGATGTATTGGAATTATTGTCGTAGACATTCCATCCCGGCACCATTTGCGCCGCAAGATCGGGGTGCGTGCCGTCGACGCCGGAGTCCAGCACCGCAACCGTGACGCCGGCTCCCTGGGCGCCATCCCATGCTGAAGATGCGCCGATTTTTGCCAGATGCCATTCGCTGCCATTATAAGGATCGTTGGGTACAAAGCCGGGCGACACCCGGCGATCGAGTTCGGCGAACTTGAGACTTGGGTGATGAGCCAGCTTTTCGACGACGGCTTTCTCCGATGCGGCGGCCGGCAAATCGACGATGTATAAATCGCTCTGACCGATTTTTCTAGACTTGCCGCCATGGACGCTGAGGATTTTTGCAAACTCATGGGCCGGGAGCCCTGCGCGTGGCATCACCAGAATGCGTCCTTTGGCCCAGGCATCCGAATTGGCGGTTGCCGGCGCGGCACTGGAAACGCCCGGAGCGGATCCCATGAGGCCGATCAGGGTGGCTGCGGCGACGGAGAGCCGCACTTGCGCGACGCGGTCTGAACCAAACTTGCTTGCCGGGGAGGTGCTGGTTGTCGGCGCTTGCGAGATCAATACCGGTAGTGTTTGAGTCTTCTTTTTCATGTTGCAGTTCCTTGATAGTTCGGGCAATGCGCCAGGAAAGGAACTGCACGGATACGCCTGCATCAAGTCATATGCTATTCGGTCCGGGTCATCAAGATGATCCGGACCGAAACGGCTTTACTCGATACTCATCAGGTAACGATTCAGACGAGTGGCGTAATCTGGCAGTCCTGCCGTCCTGGGGTCGTGACCCGGTAGACCGATGACTTTGTGTCCCCCGCTTTCGCGGGGTTTACCTTTTACAGATCGCCAACGATAAATGCAAGAAGCGTGCTCGATCTCACATTCTTTAACATTTCGCGTCAAATGTAGCAGCGGATCGATCGATCGTATTGGTTAACCCCTTGATTTTTTAAATGTTATTTTCATCAGCGACGCGCGTCGCCATAGCAGGTGAGGGCCATGCACGGCACAAAAGGAGGCGACGAATTTTGTCACTCGACGACAAAAACTGTCTGCGCAGTCAGTCGAGATGCCGTCTGACGTCAACTACGCCGACGACGGTACCCTGCGTCCACCGATTGCGAGCGGATCGCCGCTGCAGGGGAGCGGACCGCAAAAACACGCGGCATATATTGTGTTCGAAACGGGATTGTGCCGTGACGCGTGCGATCTATGCTGCTGCGTGCGCCGGCATCTCTGCATCATTGGCGCTCGCATGCTCGATCGCTTCAGTCAGGGCGCGGCCAACCAGGCCGCCCACCATCAGGATATGGGTGCGATTTTCGCGGAAGGCTTGCGCCAGTTCTTCTGCTGATATCGAAAATGATTCGAGTTTGTCTTTGGTCGTAAAAATGTACAGACTGCGCATCGGACTTACCCACGCCAACTTCACTTTTCTGGTGATGCTGTCTTTTTGCGCAAATTCCAGCCATGTACCGCGTTGCAGTTTCTCGACCTTCTCCGCAAATTCGTCGGGAGCGGATTCCGGCTGTTCATTGGCGCGCTTTTGCAGACGTCGCTCGGCAGCCTGTTTAGCGACATCCATCGCGATTTCGATCTGGCGTTGCGGCGAAAGCTCAAGTGGCGCACGCACGATGGCGGCGTGGCATTCCGCAAGCTCCGCAAAAAACTGCAGGCGCTCGGCATCATCGAGTTTCACGGCGTTGAGCCACTTGTTGAGCGCCGCCAGCATTGACGGCAATTTGGCGATCAACTCCTTGCGTTCCTGCAGCGTGATCTTCGGCTTTACGCTCCAGATCAGATCGTCCATCGTTTTGACCGCGCTCTCCGCTACCTGCGGCTTTTCTTCCTTGATGCTGTAGGCAAGTGTCAACACCGACACCCACTTGTTCTCCAGGAAGGTTTCCACGAACGCCACCACCTCGCCAGTACCGATACGCAGCGCCACGTCATTTTTGGCGGCCTTGGTTGCCTGTACTATTTTCTCTTGTTGCAAGGCTTGCGCGATTGGCGCCGACAGCGCATTGGCCGATTCGGTTTCTTCTTCCTTGATAAAGGTTTCGATGTCCGAGACGACATCGGAAAATACCGTGATCTGCTGATCGAATTCCTGCTGAACGCGTTTGACGTTGTTCTTGATTGTTTGATACAGCGGATCGTCCTGTCCCTTTTTCTGGTCCCAATCGACGCCGGACTTGGTCAGCAACTCAATCAGGCGCCGCGCCGGATGTTCTTCCTTGAAGAAAAAATCCTTGTCGATCAAGGCCGCTTTCAAAACCGGCACTTGCAAAAAGCCGATCAATGCCTTGATCTCGGGCGGAATATGCTGATCGCGAAAGACGACATCGAAAATCGTCGTCAACAGATCAATGGTGGTTTCATCGACGTGGGTCAGCGTACCCCTGGGTGTCTGATTCTTGATGCTGGCAAGTATCGTCGTTGCGCCTTGCGCTTCACTGGCCGGTCCGCCGGCCAGATGGTGTTCGAACATGTTTTTCTGGACGCCGGCGAGATAGCCGAGCAATTGATTGCTGGCGGCAGCCGCTTGCAAGACCTGGTTCTGCTGGCCGGCAGAAAGGAGGGGCGCGCCGAATTGATCGGCACCATGATTTTCCGCATTCTCGTTCGGTGAAAAGAGGCGTTTCAATTGCTGGAATACGGCGGAGTCGCCGGATTCTTTCTGTCTGTCTGCCTCTTGATTGGTATTGGCCTTCTTGATGCGATAAGAGTCCGTTATCTCAGGCAGAATGCCCTGCGCAGCGAGCGCATCGTTTATCTCCTGCAAGATTGATGATAAGTCCAGAAATATATCCGGCTGCAACATGGGCAAAACAAGATGGTGCGCTTCAACGTCCGGGTGGAACTCGAACCACATATCGTTGATCGCGGAGACAAAGAGTTCCGGTCGAAATGGATTGCGCGCAGTTGGTAATTCATCGCGGCCGAGCAAATGGGCAAGTCGCATACCGAGCGTTGCCAGTCGATCCGTATTGTCGAGTTCGATAGAACGACTGACGTTGCTGAGCAATAATTGCTCGTCCATTTCTTCGAAAGGAACAAGCATCAGGTCATCTTCCGTCTTTTCCTTGCCGGCGGCAGGATGGATGGCGGCCTCCATTTCGGCGTGCAAGACTTTTTCCAGATGGGCGGATGCAAGATGATAAAACACGTAGCTATTCTGCTTGAGTAGATTGCCGGCCTGAAAACTGAGGCTGGCTTCCTTGGGTTCTCTGCTCAGTTCCGAGCGCTTTAGCAACGCATTCGACAAGCGCATCGTAAATGCCTCAAGTTGCGCCGTAGCGGCAGTGGAAGCCACCGTAACAAGCGCGCGCAGGATCTCGCTTCCCTTGGTCCTTGCGGATCGGGTTTCCAACTGGCTGCCTTCAGTTTGATTGGTAGAAGCCATGAGCCTGTTGTTCTTGATTGCGATTTAATTAAGAGGGTGGCTGACTGCTTTTCAAAAGCACTGCCCCATTTTTGCATAATATTTCCGTAAGGCAATATGTATTTGTTACGAATGTTAAATATTTAAATGATTGAGCAGGAAAACAGGATTTTGAGCGCAAGTACAGTCGAGGAAGAGGCATGAGTGGATCATGGAATCCATATGGAAGCCGTATTTCTTAGGGGGCGAGGAAACTTGTTATGATTGCTAATCTTAATTATAATCATTCTCATTAATGAGTGGCGGCGTACCTGCTGGAGAATGCCGAAATCCACGGCCGAACGGGTTTATACCGATCTTTCAACCGATAAAATTTAATTTGCTGCAATAAGGTAAGAGGATGAACAAATTTACGCAGCCTGATTGCAGTCTTTCCACGCTATTCGAAAAAATAACAAAAATGCCCGTCGGTTTTCATTCTCCTTTGGCACTCATGAAACGAAGTGCCGGTTGCTTGGTTTCCCTGACTGTCGCATGTGCGTTGGCTGCGTGTGGCGGCGATGGCAACCACAGTGCACCAGATACCGGTTCCACCAGTAAAGGCTTGAGCCAAGTGGTGAGTCTTGGTGACAAGATCTTCCATGACCAAAGTCTTTCTGCGTCTGGAATGCAATCCTGCGCCAGTTGCCATGATCCCGATAACGCACATGCGCAAAGCAATGATCTTGCCGTGCAATTGGGCGGCCCCAATCTCGATCAGCCCGGCTTTCGCGCGGTACCGTCGTTACGGTATTTGCATCTCAATCCTGCATTCACGTTTGCCGCCGATGGCACTCCCACCGGCGGCTTCGATCGGGATGGTCGTGCGCAGACATTGGCCGAGCAGGCGCAACGGCCGTTTTTGGCGCCGCATGAAATGGCCAACGCCAGCAAGGCGGATGTCATCGAACGTTTGCAACGTACCTCCTATGCTGACGAATTCCGCAAGGCCTTCGGCGCCGACATTTTTGCTAATGCAGAGATTGCGTTTGACCGCATCATATTCGCGCTCCAGCAATACCAGAAAGAGGATGCGGACTTCCATCCATTCGATTCCAAATACGATCAATTCCTCGCCGGCAAAGTGCGGCTGACCGATGCCGAGTTGCGTGGTCTTGCGCTATTTAACAATCCGGCCAAGGGCAATTGCGCCGCGTGTCACGTCAGCGCCAGAGCTGCGGATGGATCGCCGCCGTTGTTTACCGACTTCACGTTTGACAATCTTGGCGTGCCGCGTAACCTGTCCATTCCGGCAACGGCGGATGCCGGCTATTTCGATCTCGGACTATGCGGTCCCGATCGCACCGATCTGGCAAGTCGCACCGATCTGTGTGGCGCGTTCAAGGTGCCGACGCTGCGCAATGTCGCCACCCGCAAAGTATTTTTTCACAATGGCCGCTTCAAGAATTTGCGCGATGCCTTGGGTTTCTACGTGCGGCGCGATACCAATCCGGAGGAATGGTATCCGCTGGGCGCCGACGGCGCGGTGCAGAAGTTCGATGACCTGCCAGTCCAATATCGCGCTAACGTGAATACCAGTGAAGCACCATACAACCGCCAGCCCGGCATGACGCCGGCATTGTCGGCCGATGAAATCGAGGACATGATTCGCTTCCTCGGCACATTGACTGACGGCTACCAATCCACACTATAAACTCGAAGGGAATAGGCGTCATGAAAAAAACCATTCTGGCGCAGGCCATCATCGCCGCAGTGATCTCGGCGCCGGCTGCCGTGTTTGCGAGCGAAGCGGATCTTCTGCAAAGGCTCGACAAGCTCGCAGCGGAGCTGGAAAAGGTCAAGGCGGAACTCGCCGCGACCCGGCAGAAAACCGATACTGTCGAAAAGCGTCAGGAGGCGCTGAGCGCGTCTGCAGCGAGCGCACCGGCCGCGTCAAAGGCGGCATCGAGCGAAGCGGCCGGACCGGCAACGGTGCTGACCGGCTACGGCGAAGTCAACTTCAATCGGCCGATCAAGAATGCGAGCCAAGCGCAGGCGGATATTCGCCGCGCGGTCATCGGCGTGCAGCACCGTTTCGATGACAAGACCAAACTGGTCACGGAATTCGAATGGGAGCATGCGGTGACGTCGGCATCGGATGAGGGCGAGGCGGCGGTGGAACAGTTGTACGTCGAGCGCGAATTCAGCAACGGCTTGCGCGCCAAGGCAGGTCTGTTCCTGATCCCGGCCGGTTTGCTGAACGCCAACCATGAGCCGACCGCGTTTTACGGTGTCGAGCGCAATTTCGTCGAAACCGCGATCATTCCATCGACCTGGCGCGAAGCCGGGTTCGGTCTTTCTTCGACATTGGAGAATGGATTGACTTGGGACGTTGGTCTGACGACCGGCTTTGATCTGACCAAATGGGATGCCGCTTCGACTGAAGGACGCGAATCGCCGCTGGGCAGCATTCATCAGGAAGGTCAGCTCGCCAAATCGCGCAATCTGAGCATGCACGGCGCGTTGAACTGGCGTGGCATTCCGGGTCTGCTGTTGGGCGGATCTGTATTCACCGGCAAAGCGGGCCACGCCACCGCCGGTTTCGCTGCGCCTGATGCGCGCGTGACATTGTGGGATTTGCATGGACGCTACACACCGGGACGTTGGGATCTGTCGGCGGTCTACGCGCGTGGCACCATCGGCAATACCGATGGCCTGAACCTGACTTTTGCCGGCGAACCGACGCCGGTGCCGTCGTCATTCGTCGGGTGGTATGCGCAAGCGGCCTATCAGCTATGGAAATCGGCTGATTACAGCTTGTCGCCATTTGCCCGTTACGAGCAGTTCAATACTGCAAAAAGTTATTCCGCAGTACCCGCCGGTTTGGAAGTGGCCACCGGACCGACCGAGAAGGTCATCACGGTCGGCGCCAATCTCAAAGTGGGCGAGGGCGTTGTCGTGAAAGCGGACTACCAGAAATTCAAGGAAGACAGTGCCCGTGATCGCGTCAACCTCGGACTCGGTTACGCATTCTGATTTTTGACCATCCATGAAATCGATTCATTGGACTGCAATTGCTGTCACGACGGCTGCGAGCGGCGCTGCATTTGCGACGCAATATCTGACCGTGGAACAGGCGCAACGCGTCATGTTCCCGGATGCGACTGCATTCAAGGATGCAAATCTGCAGCTGTCGACCGAGCAAATGCATCAGGTCGAGAAGCTTGCCGGCCTGCCGGCAAGGTCGGTGAATTGGCGCGTGTTTTCCGCGCAGCGCGGCGATACGGTACTCGGCCATGTGGTGCTGGACGATGTGATCGGAAAGGTCGAGTTGATCTCCTATGCGGTCGCGCTCAATCCCGATGCCAGCGTC
>CAMLDH010000216.1 GCA_946478765.1 uncultured Oxalobacteraceae bacterium
AAGGCGCACCGCTCTCGTGCCAATTGTGCGCAAACCGAGCCTGGCTGCTCGAAGTCGAATGGCAACACCAGGAAGCGAGACAACAGTCGCCACACGGCTAAGTCGTCGTGTGTGACGCCTGCGGTTCGCATATGGCCGCGGAACGCCTCCACGAAGTCTCGCATCGATTGATGCGCCGCGCCAGACTGGTTCAGTCTGCGGAAAAATTCTTCATGGCTCTGATAATCGCGTGCCCATTTCAGCACATCCTGGATATAGTGCTCAACCTTGGTCGACGTGCGACTGATCGCCACCGCGACCAAATAGCGCGTCGATTCGAACTCGGGCTTGGCCGCCACCCGGCAGGCAAGTGCCACGACATCCGCGAACACCTTGTCGCTTGCCGTAAAGGTGATCGTGCGTTTGGCTTGCAACTCGAGGATGGCGGTCTCGCCCTTGCGGTCATAGCCGGTGACGACGACGTCGTCCATTGGGTGATCGAAACCGGCACGCTGGAACGCCACATGGGTGACCACGACGCCAGGCAGTCCACGCGCCTCACCGCCTGACAACAGCGGCAGGAGGTACTGTGCGCCAACATGCGCTTCCAGCAGCGAACCCGCGGGGCCGGCCGCCGCTGGACTAGCGATCACTGGTACCTCGTCGACGCGGCGGACTTTGTGCGTGTGCACGGCCGCCTCCCCGTCAGTTGTCTCAGCTGGAGCCGGATGACCGGGCGTCGAATTGGAGGAGCTGATGTTGGGCATGGCTACATATTACTCATCGCCGCAACCTTGTGCATCCTGCGGTGGTGCGCTGAGCACGTGCTCTTCAGCCCAGCGTTTTTACTTTTTGCGAGTGCGTCGGGATTGTCCCGACGTAGTCCTTTCGAAGGAACTTTCGTAGCACAACCAATGGTTATTAGGAGCGAACGAGGCCGCTAGTATTCCTTAAGCGGATAACGGCGGAAAGAGCCCCTGCCTTCCATCACCTTTTTCGCCACTAAACCGAACAATATGAGCCCGATCATGGATGCCAGCGGGCGGATCCTGGTTCTCCAAAACAATAAATTGCCCTAACGAGGACAAACTTGCAAGATGGGCATAAAAATGCTCATTCAAAGCTGTTTGCTGAAAACGCTTTTCATCCCCCCCTAATTCACCGAACTTATGTGTCTGCATAGGCCCTCGATACGTCAGAAGTGGAGAATCTAGAACGAGTAAGCCCGGGTGCGGAAGCTGTTTCAAACGACAATAGATCAGGACGGCAACCTTAAATGCAGAATGTAGAATAGCCCGCACCCCCTTCCCATTATCGTTGCGCTCACGACCGTTCACAACTATATCCTGATCCTTACCGTCAAAATAGACTTCGCCCATATCCGGATATTGCCAAGCGTGAAGCACTTTCTTGACAATCCTCGAAAACTCGATTGACGCAGCATTATCAATGCTAACCGAAAGACCATCAGCCCGCTGCCGTCCAATTTTCAATAATTGAAGCTCCCTAATCTTACTCTTGTATTCCTGCAACTGCTTTTGCGAATTAGCTCGCAGTACAAGATCATTTTTTTTACTTACGACTTCCTCGAACGACTTTCGCAAAGCATACTCGTGCGGTCGCAAGTCGGCGATTTCTAGCTCGACCCTCGTTACGTCAGCCGCAAAACGGGACGTTTCTTCCTCGAGTTCGACAATCTCACTTGCCAACCCGCCGATGGTCGCCTGAAGGGTTTCGAGATCGCGTTTGATCCGGGAAGCCTCTGCTTCAGCCGCAAGTCGATGCTGCTCGACGGACTCTTCTGTAATCTTGCTCTTTTGCTGATGAACAGGGAGAGCTCCACAGACTAAGCATTCGGTATCACCCATTAACGAAATCAATACGGCGGCTTCATCGAGTCCTTCCAGTCTCTCAAGGTCAGATTTGTGAAGAGCCTCCAGCTCGAGAAACCGCAACTTCATAAGCCGAAGTTCAGCAGTTTTCGACGCACTCAAGTCCCTCGCGTTCAAATGGGTTCGCCGCTGCAGGGTCAGAACATCAATGCGTGTCTGATAGTGCCGTACAGACTCCGCAATCTTATCCACCAATTCAGAAGCTTGGTGCAATTCGGCCTGCACTTCATCGAGCCCTGTTGCGTCTTGGATTTCAATCGCATTCACAAACTCTTGAAGCAGCTCAATCTTTCCGTTTCTTGCCGCTGACAAATGCTCTGCTTTCGGCACCTCAGTGACAGCCGAGTCATCAACACCACTTAAGAGGAAGCGAAAAAGACTCTTATCAAGGCTAGACATCCGTTGTTCCGGGATCTGAATCGGGCTACGCTCACTAATCATTTCATCCTCACCGATGAAAATATAATGTGAGAGCAACCGCAGGGAAAAGCTAGCCTTTTCGCCTGCTTCGTTTCTTGCGAGCTGTGCTGGCTTTGCGCCAACTTCACCCAGCAAAAACTCAGAAAGAGATTGAGCGGGCCTCTTGGATTTTCGTCCTTTCTGATTCGGAGCAAGAATAGTCGAATCTGCCAAGTCAGTTTCTTGGGGCGTCAGGAATCCATTATAAAGCTTTACGCTTCCACCTCTGGTACTCCGCTCCAACGTTATCGAGCGATCACTGGGCAACTCCACCCAAAGCAAGATTCGTTCGTAGTCAGCCCCTTGCTTAGGCAACCGAAGCTTTTCGGCGCCGAACATAAAATCGAGCGATTTTAATATGAAAGACTTACCGGCATTGGAACCGCCATAAATAATGCTCAAGCCGGCAGAGAAATCCACCCAAGCATCCTCACAACCCGCTCCTGCAAATAAAAGTCTTTTGACCCTAATCCCAGGCTTCATATCTTTGACCATTCTAGTTCAAGTCCTTTCCCAACTGCACACTCCAGCCGCCGATTAATTCAGTTAAGCGGACTTGAAAG
Organism: uncultured Oxalobacteraceae bacterium; assembly: GCA_946478765.1. Next base: position 2,894 of record CAMLDH010000216.1, read on the forward strand.
AGATCGCTTCGAAAAGTCTCCTGCGCCAACCAATCGGCGCATTCTTTCAACCTGCGATTATATGGGCTCATCAAGGTGTCAATTAAAGCACCTGCCTTTTCGGACGCTTCATAAGCGACGCCATTGGGCTCGCTGTGATAGTGCACCATGTGGGCATTTCTCATCAATGCCAAGCCAGCTTCAATCCGTCCTCGTCTAACAAAATACTCTCCATGTCTGGAAGGGATCGATGGGTGAATGCTAGGCGGCCCGTTAGCATCCGACGTATGAATCACAAAATAATCATACAGAGCAATTTCCAGCAAACTCAGCCTTCGCGGATGAAAAGAATTGAGTATGATTGCAACTCTAATACCCACCTCAAGGGAACTATTAAAAGGGGTTATACGGCCAAAGTCCTGCCGAGCACTCATGACCATTTCAATTTCCCTTTATTAACATGGTGATGACAAACACCCTGCTTAACACTATTTGGGGCCCGGCTATGTTTTTCAAATACACCTGAGACCTTGGTCTGAGCGGCAGCCCTCATAACAGCCAAAAGGCGCGGATAGCCTTTGGTCGCCCGGTATTCGTCCACCACGCCGTCGTAGATATCCTGATCAAACTGCTCCAATATCTCTGGACTCAAACTATCCCGAAAATGTCGATGAAACGCCTCGGCGTCATGGTAGCGACGACGTTGATCACACAAGTCAGGCCCATAATCTGGATGGGAAAGAACTTCAGTATCGTTGGCGAAAGGAGTTCCGCAATGCGAGCCGTACGTGTTAATAAGTTGAGCTATGTAAGTCCGTTCACTGCTACTCACGTTAGTCGGCACAACCCCTGCAGGGGCCGAGCCGGGGTCCATATCAACATGTTCACTGAGAACTTTACGGACATTGGGTTGCTCAATCAGCTTGTGAACATTCCAAACCTCAACAGAGGAGAAGTCATATTCCTGTATAGCCTGTTTTAATTTATCATCCAGTAAAACACAGACGTTTTCGATAATTGCAGCACCGCACCGAACGTTCCAATTATTCAACAATTCGGCTTTCAACTTACTAGGCATACCGACATAGTTACGCACTTTTCGAACGACATTGTTTGGTGCGACGAATATATATCTTTCGGGCAAGCTAAACTCGCCGGTCGTTGAATAAAAAAATACCTTACCCAATTCGGCAAAAAATTCAGCCTCACCTAGTGGGCGGCTCAATTGTTTGCACTGGTAATTGTGCCATGGACCTTCGTATCTGTGCGCCGTGCAAAAACCTACGGCATCTAAGCCTCGGTCGCCGGAACCAGAGTTGCGCTCAAAGTCATGATAATTGTCTTTTTCGTGAGCCAACCATTTTTTGACAAATTCCTCTAGTTCATCGTCATCTAGCACAAGAATATGTTTTGATTCGTTCAAAGCCATTGCGATAGCCGCCAATTTAACCAGTTAGAATTTATCAGATCAGCCAATGACACAGCCTGGCCTCGTTATTTCACTTATACAACACAGGACCAGCGATTATTGTTGAACCGGTGCCGTTCTACTAGTGAGCCAAAAACCATTTTTCGAATAGCGAATGTATATGCCTGCGTCGGCGATTCCACCATTAGATGTCACGCCGCGGTAGAACTGGAAGAACGGCTGATACACACTCGGCGCTTGGCGTCGAGCATCTGATCGCTCAACTCAAAGAGCCGCGGGCCATGATGGTAAAGGACCAGTTCGGTTTTCCCGCATGTAAATACCCGTCGTTATCGTTCCGTCATTGTAACGCTTGATTCCTTCAGGAAATCTATCCTTTTGTCACCAGACAGCATCTGCTCGCGGATCCGTGCATCTTATTGCTGAATCGTTAAATATCGAGTCTGCTCTTGATGCGGCAACACGTGGGTGCCGCCGCCAGTGTGTCGATGCAGCTCACACAGCAGCCCGGAGCCTGCCGGAACAGGCTCGCGCGATGGTCGCTCTTGTCGGGATGATGCGACTCTTCCCGCGCTCAATGCATGCCCATGAATTGATCCGCCGCCCTTATCTAGGTCGATCTCGGCCCAAGGTGTCTGAATAAGCTCGCTGGTCAGGATGAACACCAGTAGCACCAGCCATATTGCGACACTGATAGGCTCGCCGATGCAGGCCTCGTTCGTGTTCAGCGCGCACAGGAACTCGGGCAGTCGCCCGGCACCGGTCGCCGGCATCATCACCTCGCCGGAGAACTATCGCCTGCGCCGAGGCGTAATGCCGCCTATAGGAGCCATATATATGCAATTTAGGCGTTTTATCTTGAAAGGCTAAATTGCCTAAAATCGATACATTTACCAGACCGCCCAGTTCCCGGTCGGGCGTCTGCCACGCAGGGCGCCGCAAAGACTCCAAGAAGCAAAAAGAGCTGCGTGCGCCCCCGCAGGACTTGCCAAGTAAACCGCAGCGGCTAACTCTGCGGTCCTCTAGGCCTCGATTCCAGCCAACTGTTTATTTCTCTCCAAAGCCAGCCAGAAGATCTGGTCGACAGCTTGATCTGCGGCGGGAAATTGCCCTTCTTGATCAGCAGATAGATGCTCGATCGCGACAGCCCGGTCATGCTGATCACTTCCGGCAGCTTGATCATCCGGTCGCTCGAGTTTGCATCGGTAGTCATCTGTACTCCTCTTGAGTTCTCACTGGAGCCAAGATAACGCAATGGACGAGGAACACAATCCCCCGGAAACCCGATCGGCGAGATACGGCCGCTCCAGCGTCAAGGCATTGAGTTATCGGCGCGGCCGGATGAGGCATGCATGGCCTCACCCGCAACACGGTCGATGTAGTCCGCCCAGCACTGCATCATCTTCCGCCGCTCTTCCAAGTACTTAGCCCGGTCGTACGCGCTCTCCAACTTGTCCTTCTGCGCATGCGCCAGTTGCCGATCGACGACCTCGTGCCGATAGCCCAGGTATTCCTTCAAGGTGCTCATTGCCAGCGCACGGAACCCATGCCCGGTCATGTCGCCCTTGTACCCCATGCGCTCAATTGCCTTCAGCAAGGTGTTGTTGCTCATGGGCCGCTTCGGATCGCGCAGGTTCGGGAACAAATAGGTACCTCCGCCAGTGTGTCGGTGCAGGTCACGCAGGAGCGCTAGCGCCTGCCGCGACAGGCACACGTGGTGGTCGGTCTTGTCGGGATTGATGCGGCGCTTCCCGCGCTTCATGCGTTTCCAGGGAATGATCCACTCGCCCTTCTCCAGGTCGATCTCGGCCCAAGGTGTCTCGATGAGTTCGCTGGTCCGGACAAACACCAGCAGCATCAATTTCATCGCGACGCGGGTCGGCACGCCCATGCACGCCTCGTTGGCATACAACGCGCGAAGGAACTCGGGCAAACCGTCGGCACCGATTGCCGCGAAGTGCCCTTTCTCGCGTGGCTGCAGCACCTCGCGCAGGAATTCCGCGGGGTTACGTTCCGCGAGCCCACAGCGGATCGCATGCTTGAACACGCGCGAACAGTTCGCAGTCTGCCGGTTCGCGATCTCCAGGGCGCCACGCTGCTCGATGGCCCGGATGGCATCGAGCACATCGGATGGCTGTACCTTCGTGATCGGCAGGTGCCCGAAGGCCGGAAAGATATCTGACTCGAAGCGCCGCAGGATTTCGTCCGCGGTGCCCGGCTGCCACTTGTTGAGCATGGTCTTGTGCCAGTCGCGTGCAACGTACTCGAAGGTGTTCTGCTCGGCCAGCCGTGCCTGGCGTGCCTGCTCCGCCCGCGCGCGGGCCGGATCCGTGCCGGCGGCCAGCAATTGGCGCGCACTGTCTCGCTTTTCGCGCGCGTCACCGATGG
>CAMLDH010000217.1 GCA_946478765.1 uncultured Oxalobacteraceae bacterium
TAAAGGCAATCTATGTCCAGCGCGGACTCGACCCCGCACTCGCGGCGCAGGTTGCGGAACAACTGATGGCGCATGACGCGCTCGCCGCCCACGCGCGCGACGAACTCGGCATAACCAGTACGATGAGCGCGCGCCCGCTGCAAGCGGCGTTCGCGTCCGCCGCCAGCTTTACCGGGGGCGCGGCCCTGCCCCTGTTGACGGCCGTTGTCAGTCCGCACGGGAGTCTGGTTGCCGCGGTCGCCGCGTCTTCCCTGCTGTTTCTTGCGATTCTCGGCGCGCTCGCGGCGCGGATGGGCGGCGCGCCGCTGTTGCCGGGCGCTGTCCGCGTGACATCCTGGGGCGCATTGGCGATGGCGCTCACGGCCGGCGTCGGCGCACTGTCCGGAACGGCAGCCTGAGCCTGTCCTGCTGGCGCTGGCGTGCCTGTCTCTCGTGCATATTGTCGGCGCCAAGCTGCGCTTCCTGAACGTAACGCCGCGCAGCCGCTGGCGTTGTAAATGGCGCCAGCCTGCAGCATCACAGGTCGGCCATATTGCCATGTTACTTGCCGGTAGATGATTGATCTGATGAGCTTCCCGAAGCACTGCCGGACATGCCGCTCGAACTACCACTGGAGGTCGCACCCGTACCGGCGGGAAGCGCCTGTTTCAACGCGGCGACCTGGCGTGACGGCGCCATCACCTTGCCGCTGAAGATATCCTGCAAAGCCACTTTCTTGCCGTAGAAAGCGGCGGTTTCATCCGCATCGAAATGGATGTCGGTGACGCCGACCGCGACGTCGGCAAGCAAACCCTTGGTATCCGCCCAGACCACAACGTCGCCCTTGCCGGCAGAAGCTTGCGCCTTCGGCGACCAGTTCACGATCGTCAAACCGGCATCGGCGTTCAGCGACCAGTTGTTGTTCTGCTCGAAACTGTTCACCGCTTTTTGAGTATTCAATACCATTGCCATGGCGCCACCTTCGGCGCCGGCCTGCAAGCCGACACTCACGCCGCCAACGTTGTAGAGTGCCGGATCGCTCCATTTGCCGTTCTGCTTGACCACCAGTACACCCTCACCACCGCGCGCGCCGACGCCCAATGCCGCGCGCCCATACTTGGGCATGATGAACACGCCCTGCGCCTGTTGCAGGAGTTGCCGCATGCTGGTGTCGCGCTCCATCCGCTTCACGACGTTGGCCGCATCGTTCACTTGGCGCGCCGCATCCCGGGCCTCGCCGGCACGTGGATTGGCATGAGTTGCACTCTGTGGGGTCGAGGTTTGGGCTGCTGCAACACCGCTTGTCGATGCCAGTGCGAGAGTGAAAGCAGTAACGATTACGCGTGTCGTATACTTTTTCCTAGTCATGCTCATGTCCTTTCAATGTTCATTGCAATACCATGTCGATTGACGACCTTTCCTCTTCTTCAATAGGCAATTTGCATGCCACGATGACTTCAATGCCTTCATCGTCGCATCCGACTTTTTCACGGTTCCCGAAAACAATACACACGCGCTGTATAAAACCCGGCTCGGCAGACGCCCCCCTGTTGTTAACCGTGGCTGGCGACTGCTGGCGTCCTTCATTGCTCATCGTTCAAATTCTCCATCCCGTGCCCTTTAAAAACATACGATAGCCGCCGCATGAATAACGCAAGCAACATTGGCGCCAGGCGCCAGGCAATCCAGCACTTGCAATGCGGAAGCGGACTATGACGGCACGGAACCACGGCAAATTTTCAAGATCACTTGAATAACGCTGGCTAAGTAAGCACGCAAAATTATTTGTGGTGCGAAAAGTGAAAAGGAGTAAGGTGCGCTTGCGCACCATGAGCTATCGCCGCAGCATTGGTGCGCAAGCGCACCCTACTCCTTTCCATTTTTTACTGCCCCTAACAAGAGTCACTCACAATCGCAACGAGGGATATCGTGCAATTTTTACGCACGAACGGCATCGGCTTTTTTTCTCTGATCAGGCAATCGGTTCAGGCATATGTTCGGCATGAAATGACCGTCTATGCAGCGGCGCTGGCTTACCAGATTCTTTTTTCACTATTCCCGTTCATCATTTTTCTTGTCGCGCTGCTGGGCTTTTTCCAGGTGCCCGACTTTTTCGACTGGCTCAGGCAACAGGCCCGCGTCTTCCTTCCACAGCCGGCGATGGCACAGCTCGACGCGGTCATGCTGGAACTTCAGCTACCGCAAAAGGGTTTGTTGTCGACAGGCGCCGCGACGGCGCTGTGGCTGGCGTCGGGCGGCGTGCGCGCGCTGATGAGAGCATTGAACGTGGCCTATGCCGCCCGCGAATCGAGGCCGGCGTGGAAGCGCTATCCGCTTTCCATTCTCTACACGCTTGGAATTGCCGCCATGTTGATCGCCGCCGCAGCGCTGATGATCGTTGGTCCGCAGGCAATGCAATGGTTCACGCAACAAATCGGCGTGGAAACGATTTTCGTCCTGTTCTGGAATTGGTTGCGCTGGCCCGCCGCGCTCTTGCTATCAAGCCTGGCCGTGGCCATGGTCTACCATTTCTTGCCGAACGTGCAGCACCGGTTTCAATTGATTTCCGCCGGATCGGTGCTGTCGGTCATGGTGTGGATCGGTGCCTCGCTTGCCTTTGGCTACTACGTGCAAAATTTTGCCGACTACAGCGTGATGTACGGCAGCATCGGTGCCGTCATCGTGCTGCTGCTCTATCTTTATCTGTCAGTCGCGGTGTTGCTGTTTGGCGCGGAAGTCAACGCAGCGATCGAGCAGCACTCGCCATCGCACTAACGGGTTCCCGGCAAAAATCCTTCATGCCCCGGCCTTGGGTCGATGCGGCGAATCGTGAACCAGTTATTTTGCTGGCATGATTCGATTAAACCCTTTTATTGCGGGTGTGCGAACATCTCGCTCGCCACTCTTGCCAAGTCGTTCATCCCTGATCAGGATCAGCGCGACCAGGCCGGCGCCGGTGGCGATCGCATTAGCCAGCAACGCAATGGCGACATTGCCACCGGCCAGCCGCTCGCCCATGATGCCGGAACCGATCACGACAGCCAGCAACAGCGCCGTGCCGAGCCCTTCGGAGACTAAAGAACGTGCCGGCGTCATACTGGAATCTCTCCGATTTCCTTGGTCGCCTGGCGTATTGCCTCGTCATCCATCGATTCAATCAGCAGTTCCATGAAGGCATTCATCCTTTTCAGGATCTGGTTGAATATCTGGTGGAAAGACGCCCGTTTTTCCTCATCCGATCCGACATGCGCGGGGTCTTCAAAACTCCAATGCGCCGTGGCGGGACGGCCAGGCCAATAGGGGCAGACCTCGCCGGCGGCGTTATCACAGACGGTGATGATGAAATCCATGTGCGGCGCTTCCGGCAACGCAAACTCGTCCCAGCTCTTGCTGCGCATTTCACTGGTCGGATAGGTAGGGTCGAAGTTCTTGATCTGCTCGATGGCAAACGGATTGACTTTGCCGCCCGGCTTGCTGCCGGCGGAAAAGCCCTTGAAGCGGCCTTTGCCCAGGATCGTGACCAGCGCTTCGGACATGATGCTGCGCGCCGAATTGCCAGTGCATAGGAAGAGAACGTTTTTCACCTTGTCGGACATGTGAGACTCTTGTATGGAAGTGGTTGAAAGTGTGGAGGGATCGGTTTGGCCGATCTGGTCGAGTTCGTGCTGGGATGATCGTCCTTTTCGTGCAAATTGATACGCTTGGGATAATCGTTCTCCTGCAAATGGTGCACTTCGAATTTCGAATAACGATACTGTCTTTTATTACTTTTGGGCTTATTGGACAAATGCATAAAAAAGCTTACCAATCAAAATGAGGAAGCGGAACTTAATCCGGATCAACTCACTCTGTTGTAACGTACAGACTCTGTGCTAGACTGGCGTTCATGAGAAAAGTTTTCAAAACAGTTTTGTTGTGGCTGTTGCTGCTTGCGGTGCCCTTCCAAGGCTACGCGGCATCGGCCATGCTGTTTTGCGAGACCGCTCATCATCGTACCGACACAGTGCCGACAGCCCACGCTGACCATCAGCACAATCACGACCATCACGCGAAGCATGACGGTTCATTGATTTCTGCCGATCACCATCAACATCAGCCAGCGGCAGACAGCGCCGATCATGGCAGCGAAAAAAGTGGATCGCAGCATAATCTGTCGAAATGCAGCGCCTGTTCTACCTGTTGCGTCGGTGCGGCCATCGCACCGACGTTGATGGATTTTGCTGCCATGCCGCCTTCCGATCCGCATCTGATTTTTTTCACCATGGTTTCCTTCGTCGGCCATATCCCCGGCAGACTGGAAAGACCGCCCAGCACGTTCCTCGCCTGATTTCCGGAACCTCGACATAAGGTCCAGATAGGCTCTGGCAGCACGCTTTCCAACGCATCTTGCCGCAAATAAATCGCCTGACCAACTTCGTCCCGGTTCCGCATCGATTGCCGCCGTGCGTTCGCGCATGGCCCCCGGATTTTCCGTAACGAGGAACTCATGATGGTTTTTCAACGCTTGACTGCAACTGCCGCGATCCTGTTCGCGCTGACTGCGGCAACTGCGCATGCGCAGGATCGTGATCCGTTCGACCCGAACGCGCCGATCGTCGCTCCCCCCTACCGATCCGCCTTTTCGGATTACCACCGCGACCAGGATCCCGACATCGCCTCATGGAAAGCCGCCAACGAAGAGGTCGGTCAAGTAACGGGACATGCCGGCCACGGCGGACAAACGAAAGGCAATGCTTCCAGCATGCCGGATGCGGGACAGGCGAATCAACGCGCCTCTACCGCCGCGCCATCCAAGACAATGCCGCCGGACATGCCGGACCACGGCGGCCTGCATCAACCATAAGGAAAACCATGCGAACGATTTCCATACCGCTTCGCGCCACCGTACTTGCTCTCGCGGTGGCGACGTTGGGCGGCTGTGCCACATTCTCCCGGGATGGCGGATTTGACAACGTCGGGTCGCTGACCAAGGAGCGTATCGGCAAGGATGTGAAATGGGTGAAGTCCGACGCCGATGCGATGAGCGTCGATGCAACGGTCAAGCAACTGCTGGCCAAGCCGCTCACCGTTGACGATGCCGTCACGATCGCCCTGATGAATAACAAGGAATTGCAGGCAAGCTATGCCGAACTGGGCATTGCCGAAGCCGACCTGGTGCAGGCCGGACGGCTGCGCAACCCGGGTTTTTCATTCGGGCGTTTGACCCGCGGCGATGAAATTGAATACGAGCGCAAGCTGATGTTGCCGATCCTCGGCTTGCTGACGATGCCGCTCACAACGAAAATCGAAAGCCGGCGATTTGAACAGGTGCAGTTGCGCGCCGCCAGCGACGCGGTACGCATTGCCGACGACACACGGCGCGTCTACTTCTCCGCCGTCGCCGCGCAAGAAACAGTGAAATACATGGAACAGGTCAAAACCGCCGCCGAGGCAGGCGCCGATCTCGCCCGGCGCATGGCTGCGGCCGGCAACTGGAGCAAGCTGCAACAGGCGCGCGAACAATCGTTTTACGCCGATGCCACGGCTCAGTTGGCGCGCGCCGGGCAGGCGCTGTCCGGTGAACGCGAACGCTTGATTCGCCTGCTCGGGCTGTGGGGCACCAACACCGCATTCAAGCTACCCGACCGCCTGCCCGACCTTCCCAACGCGCCGCGCGACATTGCGGACGCCGAAGCGCAAGCCATGCAGAACCGGCTGGACTTGATGATGGCCAAACGAGAACTGGCGGGACTGGCCGGCTCGCTCGGCCTGACCAAGACCACGCGCTTCATCAATGTGCTGGAGGTCGGCTATCAGCGCAACACGTCGAACGAGCAGCCGCGCCAGACCGGTTATGAAATCGAATTCCAGATCCCGCTATTCGACTGGGGTGGCGCGCGTGTGGCGAAAGCCGAAGCGGTCTATATGCAGTCAGTCAACCGGGCATCGGAAATGGCCATCAATGCCCGCTCCGAAGTGCGCGAAGCCTACGGCAACTACCGCACTGCTTTTGACCTGGCCAGGCATTATCGAGACGAAATCGTTCCGTTAAAGAAGCGCATCTCCGACGAGCAGCTGCTGCGCTACAACGGCATGCTGGTCGGCGTGTTTGAACTGCTGGCCGATGCGCGGGCGCAAGTCATCAGCGTCAACGCATCGATCGAGGCGCTACGCGATTACTGGATGGCCGAGTCGGCGTTGCAAATGGCACTCACAGGCCGATCGGCGGCAGGCGTTGCGATGGGTGCCGCGAAGAGCGGCGCAACGGCAGAACCTGCCGGCCACTGAACGAACGAAAAGGAATTCAATATGGTTTCACGTAGAGATTTTTTCATGGGCGCGGGCGCGGTTGCGCTCGGTGCGGGTGTGGTCAGTCGTGTCGGCGCCGCCTCGCTGCCCGAAGCGGCCACGATGGACAAGGCTGCCACGCAACCGCCGTTGGCGCCGCCCAATGGCCGCCCCTACAATCCGGTGGTGACCCTGAACGGCTGGACCCTGCCCTGGCGCATGAACAACGGCGTCAAGGAATTCCACCTGGTCGCAGAACCCGTGGTACGCGAGATCGCACCCGGCATGAAAGCCCATCTATGGGGCTACAACGGCCAATCGCCCGGGCCGACGATCGAAGTCGTCGAAGGCGATCGGGTACGGCTGTTCGTCACCAACA
>CAMLDH010000218.1 GCA_946478765.1 uncultured Oxalobacteraceae bacterium
TGCACGCAAGCGTGTGTTCGGCTATCGCTTCATGGCGTATGCGATTCTCGGCATCGCCACCATCGGTTTCCTGGTGTGGGGGCACCACATGTTCGTGTCGGGCCAGTCGATGTACGCCGGCATGGTGTTTTCGATGCTGAGTTTTCTGGTGGCGATTCCATCGGCGATCAAGGTGTTCAACTGGACGGCAACCTTGTACACGGGCTCGATCCCCTTGTCGGCGCCGATGCTGTATGCGCTCGGCTTTGTCGGCCTGTTCACCATCGGCGGCATGACCGGATTGTTCCTGGCGGCGCTTGCGCTCGATGTGCACCTGACCGATACCTACTTCGTGATTGCGCATTTTCATTACATCATGGTGGGCGGTTCGGTGATGGCTTATCTGGGCGGCATTCATTTCTGGTGGCCGAAAATCAGCGGAAAAATGTATCCCGAAATGTGGGGACGGATTGCGGCGGTGATTATTTTCTTCGGCTTCAACCTGACGTTTTTCCCGCAATACCTGCTCGGTTATCTCGGCATGCCGCGCCGCTATCATTCGTACCCGCCCGAGTTTCAGCTATTGAACATCTTGTCATCGGCGGGCGCGTCGATCCTGGCGGTCGGTTATCTGTTGCCGTTGTTTTATTTCGGCTGGTCGCTTTTTTACGGGAAAAGGGCAGAAGCGAATCCGTGGGACGCGACCGGACTGGAATGGAAAGCTGCGTCGCCGCCGCCGACGGAAAATTTCGATCGAACGCCGACGGTGACCGAGGAAGCGTACGCGTATTCACCGCAGAAGCGCGCGCCATGAGCGACACTGCGCCCGTATTGGCCGAACAGTTCGAGACGCCGGAGCAGCAGCGCGAGAGCGCCACGTTCGGCATCTGGGTTTTCATTGCCACCGAGCTGATGTTTTTCGGCCCCTTGTTTCTTGGTTACCTGTATGGCCGCACGCATTTCGGCCCCGCCTTTGCCGCCGCCAGTCATCGCACGCATCTCTGGCTGGGCACGATCAACACGGCCATCTTGCTGACCAGCAGCCTGACCATCGCGCTGGCGGTGCGCGCGGCGCAACTGGACGAGAGAAGGGCGCTCGTGCGGCTGCTGACGGCAACCGCCGCGCTCGGCGCGCTGTTTCTGGGCCTGAAGGGATGGGAGTATTACCAGGAATGGCGGGAAGCGCTGGTGCCGGTTTTTCGTTTTTCCTTTGACGCGCGGTTTGCCGCCGGCGCGCGGTATTTCTTTTATCTGTATTACCTGATGACAGGACTGCATGCATTGCATCTGGCGATCGGCATCGGCTTGGTCGCGCTGCTTGGCCGGCGAGCGCGCATGCGGCAATTCGGTTCCGCGTATTACACGCCGGTTGAGGTTGTCGGCCTGTATTGGCACTTTGTCGATATTGTCTGGATCTTCCTGTATCCGCTGATTTACCTGCTGGAGCGATATTGATGAACTCTGCGATGAACTCTGCGATGAATTCTGCAATGAACCCCGCGCCGTTATCCCGTTACCTGCTGGTGTGGGCTGCGTTAGTCACGCTGCTGGCGCTCACCTGCGCCAGCGCATTTGTGCCGCTCGGCTGGTTGAACGGCGCATTGAATATGGGGATCGCATCGATCAAGGCTGCACTGGTTGCTGCTTTCTTCATGCGCTTGCGCCGCAGCAGCCTGTTGTTTCGCGTGTGCGCGGCGACAGCCTTGTTCACATTGGCATTGCTGTTCGGATTGTCCGGCAGCGATTACGCCACGCGCAGCATCAGTCCGGCGTTATGGAGTCCGCCCGTGAATTTGCCAACACAAAGATAGCCGTGAACACACATGTGTCGCAGATTACGGCGCGGCTGGCGCTGATAAAAGCCAATCCGTAGATCCATCAGCTTGATCGTGATGTGCCGCTGATATGCCAAAGGCAAAAATGCGCTTGTAGTCATATATCAATAATTACATCATAGTGTGATATATTTCGCGTCTTTGACTGAAACGGCAAGTTGCCTTTGCCGTATTGCCCCCTATGAAAACTGCAAGCCGCCTCGTCAAAGGCGATTTCGAGGCATTGTCTGAATTCCGTTATCAGCTACGTCGCTTTCTGCGCTTTAGCGAGGATGCGGCCGAAAAGGCGGGGCTGACGCCGTTGCAATATTTGTTGCTGCTGCATATCAAAGGTTTTCCCGGCCGCGAATCGGCAACGGTGGGCGAGCTGGCGGAGCGCTTGCAGGCGCAGCACCACGGTGTGGTGGCGTTGATCTCGCGCTGCGAAACTGCCGGTTTGGTCACCCGCTCGCCCGGCATCGAGGATCGCCGCCAGGTTATCGTGCGCCTCACGCGGCTCGGCGAGCAACGGCTGCACCATTTGGCGGAGCTGCATCGCGCCGAGCTTCAATCACTGGCGAACGTATTCGAGGTTGCCAATATTTCTGCATTCAATGACCGGGACTAAGCAGGTCGTCAAAAATATGTTGACCTACTGTTTATCCATCATGCCGGTTGCGGGCGGGCGCTTGCGTTTGAGAGCGGACAGTCAGTTTCCCCGTCATTCCCGCGCAGGCGGGAATCCATGCTGAGCTTGCTCGCTCCACCGACCCATGGATTCCCGCCTGCGCGGGAATGACGGGGAAAGGTTTGTCGATAGAGCGCGGGTTCCATCCCGCCTTCGAACATGTCAAAAGAATTCTGAACACCTGCTTAACTTTCTTAAAATTTCATGACCACTCATCAACGTGATTTCGGCCAGGACCGACGGCTTTTATATCTTTCTGCAATTGCCGCCGTCATCGGCGGAGTCAGCACAATCGCTGCGTTTGTATTGGTAAATACAATCCATTTATTCACCAATCTCTTTTTTTTCCATACCCTGTCGTTTGCCGATCGATCGCCGGCTGGGCACGCTCTGGGCCTGTGGGTCATGGCGGTGCCGGTGATCGGCGGTCTGATCGTCGGCGTGATGGCGCGCTTCGGATCGGAGAAAATCCGTGGCCATGGCATTCCGGAAGCAATTGAAGCGATCTTGTTCGGCAAGAGCCGCATGTCCGCCAAGGTCGCGCTGCTCAAACCTTTGGCGTCGGGGATCGTCATCGGAAGCGGCGGCCCGTTCGGTGCGGAGGGGCCGATCATCATGACCGGCGGCGCCCTTGGCTCGCTGATTGCACAACATTTTTCGGTCAGCGCCGGCGAGCGCAAGACGCTGTTGGTGGCGGGCGCGACTGCCGGCATGACCGCGGTGTTCGGCACGCCGGTCGCTGCCGTGCTGCTGGCCGTCGAACTATTGCTCTTCGAATGGCGGCCGCGCAGCCTGCTGCCGGTCATTCTGGCGTGTTCGGTAGCAGGGTTCGCGCGGCCCTGGTTGCTGGAGGCAGGTCCTTTATTCCCACTCCGTACCGAGCCGGTCGGCATTGCAGCGCTTGGCGTATGCATGGTCGCGGGCTTGCTGTGCGGCGCGCTGTCGGCCAGCATGTCGCTGGCGCTCTACAAAGTGGAAGACATGTTTGCCAAACTGCCGATCCACTGGATGTGGTGGCCGGCAATCGGCGCCTGTGCGGTAGGTGCGGGTGGATACCTGGAGCCGCGCGCGCTCGGCGTTGGCTATGATGTGATTGCCGATCTGCTCAATCATCGCATCGTCGCGTCCGCGGCACTATCGCTTCTGCTGGTGAAAGCCGTCATATGGGTGGTTGCACTGGGCTCCGGAACGTCCGGCGGCGTGCTGGCGCCGCTACTGATGTTGGGCGCAGGGCTGGGAACGGTGGTGGCGATTATATTTCCAGGCAGCGATCCGACACTCTGGCCTTTGGTGTGCATGGCAGCCGTTCTGGCCGGCGTACTGGGGGCGCCATTGACGGCGGCAGTTTTCGCGCTGGGTTTGACCGGTGACTTCAATGCGCTGCTGCCGCTGCTTCTTGCAACCGGCGTGTCCTACGGCTTCACGGTACTGGTCATGCGGCGCTCCATCATGACGGAAAAACTCGCCCGGCGCGGATTGCATATCTATCGCGAATACAGTGTCGATCCGCAGGAACGGGTATTTATCGACGAGGTGATGTCCACCGATGTAAACACGATCAATGCAAGCTTGCCGTTGCAGGAAATCACTGCCCGCTATTTTGGATTGACGCAGCGCCATCGGGCTTTTCCCATCGTCACAGAGGAAGGCGCGGTGCTGGGCATGCTTGACCGGACGGTTCTGGAAAATGGATTGCGGAATCATCCCGAAATCAGTAAAGCCGAAACCCTGTGCGGGGAGGACGAACCTCACTTTGCACTGCCGACGGAAACCTGCCAGACCGTGGCGCGACGGATGGCGGCACTGCATCTTGAACGCTTGCCCGTTGTTGCCGACGTGCTGACGATGCGCTTGATCGGCATTGTCAGCAGAAGCGATCTCGTCAAGCCTGCTCGCACGACCTTTCAGGAAGAGCATGTGCGAGAGCGGATGATTGGAAAATCCTGAGTTGCTTGCCAAAAGTGGTGCGACAGAAGTAGGGCGCATCGTGATGCGCCGGATGGCGGTAGGCAAATCAACCCGCACCACCCGCACACTGATACGAAAACCGCTCTAATAAACCGGCAAGCGGCTCGATGACTTGATTTCGCGTAACGCAAGACTGGAATGAATCGACGTGACGCCGGGCATGACGCGCAGTACCTGTTCGACGAATTGGCCGTACGAATCCAGGTCCTCGGCAACCACTTGCAACAGGTAATCCGCAGCCCCGGTGATCTTGTGGCAAGACAGCACTTTCGGATGCGCCAGAATCGCTTTTTCAAAGCGATTCGGCGAGTCATCCGTATGAATGCCAAACCCCAGTTGCACGAAGGCCAGGACGCCGTAGCCAAGCTTGCGGCGATTGAGAATGGCCTGGTATCCCTCGATAAACCCTTCTTCCTCCAGCCTGTGCAGCCGGCGCCAGCACGGCGTCACGCTCAGCGACAGCCGCTCCGCCAGCTTGGCATTGGACAAGGCACCGTCTTCCTGCAAGAGACGCAAAATAGATCGATCCACCTCATCGAGATCAGTATTGAGCCGATTATTTCTCATTTGTTTAATTAAATAGTCAGTTCGACTCAAATCATATCATTCGATGTATAGATAAAGCGAAACAATTCCAGCCCGCCGGCGACATAATAGTTTTACTTTCTTCATTATCCGGCGAACCAGCATGCTCACTATTTACAGCGATAACCATCGCCTGCACTACGGCACTGAACTGAAGGACGGCGTCCTGAAGCCCTGCTTTGAAATGCCCAGTCGCGCAGACACCGTGTTGGCCCGAGTTCAGGCTGTCGGCCTAGGCGACATCATCGGACCGCATGACTATCCGTCTTCCGCGTATAGCGCGGTGCACACCAAGCGCTACGTCCGCTTTCTTGAGAACGCATGGAGCAACTGGGTTGCGGCGGGACGCTCGCATGATGCCCTGCCGCTGATATGGCCGGTGCGGGATTTGCGCAGCGACATGGAGCCTGATCATATCGATGGCAAGCTGGGCTTTTACGCAATGGATGCCGGTGTGCCGATTACCGCCGGAACGTGGGAGGCGGTACGCACCAGCGCCAATCTTGCGCTGACGGGCATGGAGGCGATCGCCGCCGGCGCATCGAGCGCGTTTGCCTTGTGCCGTCCTCCGGGGCATCATGCCGCCGCCGAATACATGGGCGGGTATTGCTATCTGAATAATACCGCGATTGCGGCGCAAGGTTTCATTGCCAGAGGCGCGAAGCGGGTGGCCGTAATCGACGTCGACTACCACCACGGCAATGGCACGCAAAGCATCTTTTACGATCGTGCCGACGTGCTGTTCCTCTCGCTGCATGGCGATCCGAAAGACTCCTATCCCTATTTTCTCGGCCGTGGCGATGAATGCGGCGCCGGCGCCGGCGCCGGCTTCAATCACAACTATCCGCTCCCGCATGGCACGGCATGGGACACATACCGCATTGCATTGGATGATGCCTGCCGCAAGCTTGCCGCGTATGCGCCCGACGCCATTGTGGTCTCGCTCGGCGTGGATACGTTCAAGGACGATCCGATCAGCCGGTTCAGACTGGAAAGCGACGACTACCTGCGCATGGGTGAAGTCATTGCCGGCCCAGGCAAGCCGACACTGTTCGTGATGGAAGGCGGTTACATGGTGGACGATATCGGCGTGAATGCCGTCAACGTCTTGCTCGGTTTTGAAGGCCGGGTCTGAACACACTGTTCAGCGAGCTGCCGGCGGCTAATTGACCTGGAATTCCACAACGACTGGATCGCGAGAAGCTGGCCGGCAATCCGGACAGGAATATCGCCTGTTCGCATAAAAATTCACTAAAGGAGAATCAAGATGACCAGATATATCGATGTGAACGACATTCAGCAACTGGTAACAAAGGCAGGCGCGGGACCATTCATGACGACGCTTGCGGAGTACATCCGCTCCGACTATTTGCGGTGGAACGAGTTTGAAAAATCAGCGCGCGTAGCGAACCATTTCGATGGCGGCGTGATTGAGCTGATGCCGACGTCAGACAGTGAGCTGTATGGGTTCAAGTACGTCAATGGCCACCCGAAGAACACCAGGCAAAACATGCTGACCGTGATGGCCTTTGGCGTGCTGGCGGAAGTCGAGACGGGATATCCTGTACTGTTCAGCGAATT
>CAMLDH010000219.1 GCA_946478765.1 uncultured Oxalobacteraceae bacterium
GTTGCCATTTCCCCATGGTGCTATACGTTTGTTGCCATTTTGCAATAAGCTTGATATGTATCAACACTATTGCAAAGTTGCTCTAAATCTCTCGTGCTAGAGTAATTTCGTTGCAGAACCGTCACATTGCAGGTGAACATAAGCAGGACTGCCTGCAACAATCCGGCCTCGAAATGTTCGTAATCTTCCTCCCTGAAAGGCGGTAAAAAATGAACCAAAATTCACGAGAAAGAACACCGGCACAAATGGTTGAGGCAATTTTCGCACTTGATCTCGATCCCATTAAATTCAAATTGATGGATAAAAAAGAAGGCCACGGCTGGACTGCCGCTGAAGCGGATAGAAACGAACTGGAATACAAACGCTTTCTGACGCTATTGGCCAAGTATCCGGAAGAAATAATTGTGCCGAATACGGACGTAGACAAATTCTGGCACGGACACATCCTGGATACGATGAAATATATGGGGGATTGCGAAAACGTTTTCGGCTATTTTTTGCACCATTTTCCGTATTTCGGTATGCGTGGGGAACAGGACGCAGCCAATCTGGCTGACGCAGCGGTAAATACACGGCGCTTGCATGAACTGGAATTTGGCGAGGCAAAGGCTGCGGATGTCAGCTATTGCGCCAGCAATATTGTGAGCTACTGTGCTGCAGGGGTGGACAAGATGGTCCGCAAACTGGCGCAAACTACCGCACGTCCTTCATGCAATTGAAATTCGTTGGTTAAACGCCTCGGTGTACCGGGGCGTTTTATTTTGGGCACCCAGCATGGGCCCACTCTATTCAAGAAAATAGCCGAAACTACGTACAACACCACAACACCAATTCAAAATGCTTGAACATGCAAAAAAGCCAGCCGATGCAATTCGCCTCCCGAATCGATCCCGAGCTTTCGTTTGATGTTGGCGCGATAGGTTTCGACCGTGCTGGGAGAAATACGGAGTTGTTCCGATATGCTGGATTTTTTCAGGCCGCGACCGATCAATTGAAACACCTCCAGTTCACGGTCGGATAAGGACTCCAGTTTGTTGCCATTGTCCGGGTCGAGGCGATCCGCGAATTTCTCCAGCACCATGCTGCGCATGTCTTCCGAAAGCCATATCCGGCCTTCGCAAATCATGCGCACAGCCTGGATAATGGATTTTGCCGCATGGTGTTTCATCACATAGCCGCGGGCGCCGGCCCGCAGCGCGCGTTCGGCGTAAATGCGTTCGTCATGCATGGACACTACGAGAATGGCGGTTTTCGGCCGGACCGAATGCATCTTTTTTATCAGGTCCAGACTCAGTTCCCCGGCCAGCGAAAGATCGACCAAAGCGACCGTGGGGGCGCGCTCGATGCAGAGTTGAATGGCGCGTTCGGCATCATCGGTTTCATGGATGATCAGGCCATGTTCGATCTGGCCGAGTAGCGTCGCAAATCCGACCCGGACAACAGGATGGTCTTCCACAATCAATACTTCCATTGCCTGTTGTTCCTGTGCAATCAACATTCGATCACCTTGATTGTCGTGCCACGCCCAGTGGCAGAGATGATTTGCAAATTGTAGCCAATGATCGCGGCACGATGCGCGATGGTGCTCAATCCCAAACCGCCGGCAGAGTACGTCTGGTCGAACCCGCAGCCGTCGTCGGCAATGCTCAGCATGATCTTCCCGTCGACCTCATCCAGGCGAACATCGATCGTCCCGGCATGCGCATGCCGAATCGCATTATTCACCGCCTCCTGTGCAATACGGTAGAGATGCGCGGCGGTGCTGTCATCCAGGACATCGACCGGATCATCGAAATCAAAGCTGCAATGTATGTCCGATAGTCTGGAGACACCAACTGTCAAATCTGTTAGTGCATCGCGCAAACCTTCCTTGTCGGACGCCACAGGCATCAGCCCATGCGCCAATGCCCGAAGCTGCCCCATGGCGTCGCTGGTCGCCTGCCCCAAATCGTCGGCGTGCCTCGCCAGCGCCGGGTCGATGACAAGCAGTTTAGTCGCAAGAATTTCGGCGGACACGCTGATGCCGGTAAGTCGCTGGCCGAGATCGTCGTGCAGTTCTCGTCCGATCCGGGTTCTTTCGGATTCGATGACAACCGCCAGTTCGCGTTCCAGGCTCTTGGTACGGTTGACTTCGCATTGCAATTCAATTGTTCGTCTATTGAGCGCGGCATTGTCGGACAACATGCGCCGGGAGGACAGTGCGATGCCGGCGAAGAACAAGAGCCCGCTGACGAACACCGTCACAGGCAAGTATTGTTCATATTGTTCTATGTTCGCATCGCGGCGTTCGGTCACCTCGATACGTAGCAACGCCCCACCGAAAGGAATATCGAAATGCTTTTTTAACAGATCCTTGTCCAAAAATTGCGCCGGGTCGATACCTGTGCGAATACTGCGGCTGTCGAACATGTTAATCGGCGTGGCATATCTGACGCCATCCGAACGGCCAATGTTGGTCATCTTGTAGTGAAGCGTCTTCGCGAGCGACTCTGGTATCGCCTCTTTAAAAAAAGACAAAATGTTAAAGCCGATGCCGGCTGTGCCGATGAATTGCGGTGTGAATATACCCAAGCGTGCCGCAAGTCCTGGTGAATTTCTGCCCTTTGGGAGCAATGGCACCCCAGAGCTGTGCACTTGATTCGGCAAATAATCGCCGCTTCGAACGATGTGCTCCGTGTTCCCGGAATTTTCCAGCCGTCGCCTCATGGTCTTGAAAAGATCTGTGCCTAGCGTAGGGAGCATTGCGGCCGGATAGACTCGCGTTAGTACCATGTGCTCGTCACGATCAGCCAGTAATGTGGGTTTGTCGCCGCGATCGTGGGTGTCTGCACTGTAATTACGAATGAATTTTTCTCGTTCATTTCGCGAAAAATATTGCCCAAAGTTGATAGTGTCCAGAGCAGGAAATCGTTCTTTTATATTCAAACTTTCACCGTATGAATCGAACTGCTCCGGCGTCACGCCATTTGTTGCGTGGTATAGCCCTGCAACGCCATACAGAATATCTTCGTAGCTGCGCAAACGTTTCGCTAACGTAGCTTCCATGTCCTGCACGCGCAAATTGAAGCTGTCTTGCGCTTTCCTTTCAATCTGCCTGTCTACATAGACTGTGGCCCATCCAGTGATCATCCCGCCAATCGCAAAAATGCACCAATGCAACTGCTTTATCAAATGATTCAT
The DNA here is from genome assembly GCA_946478765.1 of uncultured Oxalobacteraceae bacterium. The sequence continues at coordinate 3,181 of CAMLDH010000219.1, forward strand.
CGATCCATCCATCGGATGTAAGGGAAGTTCCGATTGTAGCGCGCCGATCATCTCGCAAAATCGGGTGAGGCGCCATCGTGCTTTCAATGATGCGAATCCATGATTGAACGCGATAGGCGGGCACGGGCGGCACAGGTATGCTACGCCGGATTGAATTGAACGATGTTCTTGTCATGCGTTCAAACGGCATGCAGGAAATAAAACAACGGACAGAAGAGAGCGTGACATGGTCGACCAAATCACACAGCTCGCGTTTCAACTTGCGGACAGTGCGGCGAGTAGCGATATTGAAATCTTATGCGCGCCGGTCGGCGGCGAGCCGCAAACCATTGAGGAAATGCGCGCATGCTGGTTCGACCTCAATCAGATCAGGGATCCGGACGATATCCCGAGAGTGGCAACCTCAGTCGAGTATCTGGATCGTCGCGGACTGCTCAAACGCCATCCGACGCACAACAACTGGGTAAGGCCTCGGCACGAACACTTCGCACAGAGGACGCGTGATGCACATGGCTGAAGTAAATTGCGTCACTTTCCGGGGGTGATGCCCTGGATTGATGCGATTGAAGTTCGTCGATAAAACACGTGGTATGCCGGGGCGTTTTGTTTTTTGCACCCGCGAGCGTTATTTCGTTTACTCGCGAAATACATACAAGCCAGCGCACAGTGCCGCGCCGACTACATACAGCATCCAGGTTTTCGATATGGCATATGGATACAGCATCAGTGCGAGTCCGATCCACTTGGGTTTGGCAAGGGATGCCTTCTTCCCGTAGCGATAGGCGGCAATGCCGACGATGCCGAACAGGATCGCGCCAATCATATATGCCGGAGTGGGCAGCGTAATGCCAAGAGATTCGAGAGCCTTGAGTTCGTCCATTGATCCCTGCCTGTTCAGGTGGCGGAAATAAACCGCATCTTGAAGTTTCTGCCCTTGATATTGCCGTTGTTCAGGCGGGCGAACGCCTGTTCGGCAATACGCCGGTCGAGCGCCACATAGGTCATGAATTCAAACACATTGATCTTGCCGACTTGCTCCTTGGCGAGGCCTGCATCGCCGGTCAATGCACCCAGCAGATCGCCCGGACGCAGTTTGTCCTTCTTGCCGCCCATGATGCACAGCGTTACCATCGGCGCCCGCAACGCGTCGCCTTGCGCTGCGTCCAGCGCCGCGAGGTCGAACCAGCGTACCGGTCCGCCTTGATATTCCTCGATCAGCTTCACCCATTTCTTTTCATTCGGCGCGCACAAGCTGAGCGCCAAACCCTTGTCCTGGCCGCGGCCGGTGCGGCCGACGCGGTGGATATGCACTTCGGTATCTTTCGATACATCTACATTGATCACAGCGCCCAAGGTCTGGATATCCAGGCCGCGCGCCGCGACATCGGTGGCAACCAGCACCGAGCAACTCTGGTTAGCGAACAGCACCAGGATTTCATCGCGTTCGCGCTGCTCCAGTTCGCCATACAGCGCCAGCGCAGAAAAGCCTTGCGCACGCAATTCGTCAGCCAGTTCGCGGCAATGGATCTTGGTATTGCAGAACGCGAGCGTCGATACCGGTTTGTAGTGATTCAACAAGGTCGCCACTGCCGCGTTGCGCTCGTCGTAGCCCACTTCATAAAAGCGTTGCTCGATCTGGCTGGCGTCGTGTTGCGCCTCGACTTTGACTTCCGCCGGCTCGCGCAAAAACTGGGCACTCGCTTTGCGGATGTCATCCGGATAGGTCGCAGAAAACAGCAGCGTCTGGCGGCGTGCCGGACAGGCGCTGACGATGCCGTCGATTTCTTCGTAAAAGCCCATATCCACCATGCGATCCGCCTCGTCCAGCACCAGCGTCTGCACCTTGGATAAATCGATGGTGTTGCGCCCGATATGGTCGCGTATCCGTCCGGGTGTACCGACGATGATGTGGGCACCATGCTCGAGCGATGCGATTTGCGGCCGCATCGGCGCGCCGCCGCACAGCGTCAGCACTTTGATGTTGTCGGCAAAGCGCGCCAACCGGCGCAATTCATTCGATACCTGATCGGCCAGTTCGCGGGTAGGGCAGAGCACCAATGCCTGAATCGCGAAGTAGGTGGGGTTCAGTTTTTGCAGGATGCCGATGCCGAACGCCGCTGTTTTGCCGCTGCCGGTCTTGGCCTGCGCAATCAGATCGCGCCGCTCCAGGATCAGCGGCAAGCTCTGTGCCTGAATTTCGGTCATCTCGCGATAACCGAGATTGTCGAGGTTGGATAAGAGGGCAGGCGACAACGCCAAATTGGAAAAGGATGTCGTATTCATCATGATGTTGGTCGCTGACCGGAAGGAGAATGCAGTCTAACAGGGGGCGCGATAGAGCGGCACTGCACATCGCGGTGAGGCAATCGGGAAAGGACGCGCAGAAAACAAAAAGCCCGGCTGCAGGAGCCAGGCTGAGTGCGTAATGTATTTGGTTGCGGGGACAGGATTTGAACCTGTGACCTTCGGGTTATGAGCCCGACGAGCTGCCAGACTGCTCCACCCCGCGGGAAAGAATTCTACAGGTCATCGGCCATCGGGGCAACCGCTATCGGAAAGATATTTTCGCAAGCCCCCTAACCATTGCTTCGCATAAAATGGGATCCCGTCGCCGGCCGGCTTACAATACGGCCTTTGCATCAACTGCGGCCCACGCTGTACCGGCAACGACATGAATTAGCCGAACGCAGCCGTAAAACAAACTGGAGTTGAAAAATGACTTATGAAGAATACCTGGATGAAGTCACCACGCTCATTGCCGAACTGTACGATGTGAGCGATGCTGATGCGATCAAATATGTGGTGCGGGCGCAGGCGGCAGATTTTTTTACCTTGCACGACGACGATCCTGCCATGCGTACGCAGGAGCGGGCAGAGCAGGATGCGAAGACGATTTACGAACAAAGAAATAAGCCGAATCCCAAGGCATTTCGCAAATGAAATCGGCCATTCGATTCGCCTGGCCAAACTCAAGACCGTGATCGATGCGATCAATGAGGTCCTTGCCAGGCAAGAATAATAAGAGGCGGGCGCGGGTAAACACGACGCCTGCCCATTGCCGGAATCACTGACGCTTCATTGCTTCTTTCTTCACCTTCTTCGCTTCCTTTTTTTCCTTCGGTGTTTTGGCGGGCTCTTTCTTGACTGCTTTCTTGCTGTCCTGGCTCTTGCTCATGATGTTTGCTCCATTGTGGGGGGAATTGAAAACTGTCTCGTCAATCACGTACTTGGATATTATAAACTTGCGCGTTGCGCCTTAGCGATTGCTTTGTCGCGGCAAGCACGGTATCCCGCGGAATGCCATGAAACGTCGAACGAAAGCGCGTTGTCATTCCGAACAGAAGGGGGAATCTCAGCCGATC